>JBDHRD010000051.1:0-17771 GCA_039807425.1 Candidatus Contendibacter sp.
ATGGCCTTCATGCTCGATGCCCTCGAACCCGTCGCTATCAACTCTGGATAGCGTAGAGGTCAAATTGAGAATTGCTGAATTGTCAGTGCCAGACGGTTCAAGCACCTGCTATTGTGCTACCGTTTCGCCATCCGCGTTCTCTGCTTTCCTGCCCGCCATGCGCGCCTTCCTCGAACGACAAAAATATCTGATTGACTACACGCTCGCCGCCCTGCTGCGGCACAAGACCCGCAATCTTGGGCTGCTGTTGGTCTACACCCTCCTGGTGTTCCTGTTCGCCTCGGTGCTGCTGCTCAGCCAGGGCTTGCGGCGGGAAGCGGCGGTGTTGTTGCAAGACGCGCCGGAGGTGATCGTGCAGCGGCTGGTGGCGGGGCGGCACGACCTGCTGCCGGCGGCCTGGCTCGACCGGTTGCGGCAAATCCGGGGCGTCGGCGCGGTTCAGGGCCGGTTGTGGGGCTACTACTACGATCCGGCGGTCAAGGCCAATTACACGTTGATGGTGGCGCCGGAACGCCATCTGGCCCCGGATGAAATCGTGATCGGCGCGGCGCTGGCGCGGGTCCGGCAACTCGGCGTCGGCGATTATCTCGGCCTGCGCGCCGCCAACGGCCAGCCGCTGCCGCTCAAAATCACCGGCCTGCTGGATTCCGTCTCGGAACTGTTGAGCGCCGATCTGTTGCTGCTGTCCGAAGCGGGCTTCCGCGCGCTGTTCGATTTCCCGCCAGAGGGTTACACCGACGCGGTGTTGACGGTGCGCAATCCCCGCGAGGCGCGCACGGTCGCGGAAAAAATCGCCTTGGCGCTGCCGGGCAGCCGGCCGATCCTGCGGGCCGAAATCCTCCGCACCTACGACGCCGTGTTCAACTGGCGCGAAGGTTTGGTGTTCCTCGCCCTGGGCGCACTGCTGCTGGCGTTCATGATCCTGGCCTGGGACAAGGCCGCCGGCCTCAGCGCCGAGGAAAAGCGCGAAATCGGCATCCTCAAGGCCATCGGCTGGGAAACCGGCGATATTCTGCGGATGAAGCTGTGGGAAGGCGCGCTGTTGTCGCTGACCGCTTTTCTCGCCGGCTACGCGCTGGCCTGGCACCAGGTGTTTTACGCTGGCGCGGCGCTGTTCGCCCCAGTGCTGAAAGGTTGGGCGGTGCTGTATCCTGAGTTTCGACTGACGCCAGCGGTGGATGTGCAACTGATCCTGGTGCTGCTGACGGTCAGCGTGGTTCCTTACATCGTCGCCACCCTGATCCCGATCTGGCGGGCCGCGACCGCCGACCCCGACGCGGTGATGCGTGGATGATCGAACTGACCGACGTCAGCAAGACCTTCAATCAGCGCCAGCCCAACGAATGCCGGGCGCTGCGTGGCGTCAGCCTGCGGCTGGAGCGTGGCGGCGTCACGGTGTTCAAGGGGCCGAGCGGTTCGGGCAAGACCACTTTGCTGACCCTGATCGGCTGTCTGGCGCGGCCCACCGCCGGGCGGATCGCGCTCGATGGCCGGTTGCTGTCCAACCTGCCGGAGCGGTTCCTGACCGAGGTGCGGCGGCACACCTTCGGGTTTGTGTTCCAGCAATTCAACCTGATTCGGGGCCTGACGGTGCTGGACAACGTGATGCTGCCGGCCTATCCGCTAGGCCGCCCGCACCGCGAACTGACGAATGCCGCGCACGCGCTGCTCGACCGTTTCGGACTCGGCGCGAAGGCGGCCAGTCGTATCGAATGGCTGTCTGGCGGCGAGGCGCAACGCACGGCCCTGGCCCGCGCCCTGATCAACGATCCGGCGGTGCTGATCGCTGACGAACCCACCGCCAATCTCGACAGCGCCCTGTCGCGGGAAGTGCTGGCGCTGCTGGGCGAACTGGCGGCGCAGGGCCGGACGGTGTTCGTCAGCAGTCACGACCCGTTGGTGTTCGAAGCTACCCAAGTGAACCGGGTCATAGAAGTGCATGACGGCCAGATCGTCGGAGACCACCGATGCTGATTACCCCCGCTATCGCCGCCCTGCAATGTGGCTTGCTGTTTAGCTCGCATGGCTGGACTGATTCTGGCGAGCGGGGAGGCTATCGCGCAACCTCACCCCCAACCCCTCCGATCTGGCTGATGCTGTGGTCAAATTTGATTTTGCTGGAATAGAACTCATGCTGAAACACCGGTTATTGGTCCTTCTCCTGCTCGCCCTGCTGGCTGGTTGCGAGCAGGAATCACCCGCCATCAAAATCGGCGCTCCCGCTCCCGCCTTCACCCTGGAGCGGTTGGATGGTTCCAGCGTCCGCTTTCCCGAGCAATATCGCGGCCAGGTGGCCGCCGTTCGGTTCTGGGCTGACTGGTGCGCGTATTGCCATGACGAGATGAAAGCGCTGGAGCCGGTTTATCGCCAGCACCGCGACCGGGGACTGGTCGTTCTCGCCATCAACGTGATGCAACCGCCGGAGACGGTGAAAAAGTTCGTCGAGGAACTCGGCGTCTCCTACGACATCCTGCTGGACCGGCAGGGCGAGGTCATGCGCGGCTATCGGGTGATGGGTCTGCCGATGACCTTCATCGTGGATCGGCAGGGCGTGATCCGCGCCCGGATCGTCGGCGAATCGACCCCCGAAGTGTTCGACCAAGCCATCGCCAGCCTGCTGTGAGCGTGGTCAAGGTCGTTCTCTGTCCGGCCAGGCCTCGATCAGCGCCGCCAGATCCAGTTGCCGCATTGCGGAAATGGCGTATTCCCAGCGGCCCTCGGCGCACAGGCCGAGCACGCCGCCTTCCTCGTAAGCGTCCATCGCCGCTTTGATGCAGGCGGCGCGCACCGCCTCGGCCAATTGTCGGGAATCGGTCACGGGAAAGCCCTCGGGTTCAGTGGGTCAGACGGGTATACAGCAACAACAGCTGACGCGGCAAATGTTCGGGGTGACGGATGAGGACGAAGCTGTCCTTGCCGAACAAGTAGGGCAGATAGTTGTCCGCTTCCTGGTCAATGGTCACGCAGAACGGGTGCAGGCCCTCGCGGCGGGCTTCCAGCAGCGCCATCCGGGTATCCTCGATCCCATACCGCCCCTCGTACTGGTCGAGATCGTTCGGCTTGCCGTCGGTCAACAGCAGCAGCAGCCGGCGGGCGGCGGTCTGCCGGCTTAACAGACCGGTGGCATGGCGCACGGCAGTCCCCATCCGGGTGTAGTAGCCGGGCTTGATGGCGTTGATCCGTCCGCGCACCGAGGGGCTGTAACGCTCGTCGAAGGTCTTCAGTCGATGCACGCGCACATGCTGGCGCTTGCGCGAGGAGAAGCCATACAGCGCGAAGCGGTCGCCGGTCATGGCCAGCGCCTCGGCGAACAGAAACAGGCTGTTCCGGATGACTTCGATCACCCGGCCCTTGTTGTTGACCCAAGCGTCGGTGGACAGCGATAGATCGGCCAGCAGCAGGCAGGCGAGATCGCGTTCCTGCCGCGCCAGTTGCCGGTACAGGCCGCGTTCCTGGCCCTGTTCGCCGCTGGCGCAATCGGCGGCGTGACGCACGCAGGCGTCCAGATCCAATTCCTCGCCGTCTGGCTGAGCGCGCCGCCAGCCTCGGCCGGGACGCAGAATTTCAAACTGCCGGCGCAGGCGCTGGGCGTCGCGGCGTAACGGGGGCGGCAACTCGCAAGGCTGGGCGCGGCGGGCCAGCATTTCCTGCACGCAGCAGTAATCCGGCACGAGCAACCGTTTACGGTAGTCCCACTCCGGTAACTTGATCCCGGGTCCCAGCGGCAGATCGTCCTCGCTGGCGGAGGGCAGATCGAGATCGAAACGCACTCTCGACGCCGTGCTGGAGCCATCGCGGGTGACGCTCAGCACGTCCATATCGTCCGCCGCCCGGCCTGCATTGGGCTCCGGCTCATCGTCGGTGGGTCGGTTGACCCGCACGAACTCGGCCCAGGACAGCAGGCTTTCGGCACGGAATGGGGCCAGGAAGGGGCTTTTGCGTTCTGGCAGGTCTACCCGTTCGGCGCGGCGGCGCTGGCGGTCGCGTTCCGCTGGCTTGCCGCCGCCACCGGATTTTGTATTGCCATCCCGGCGCTGGGACTGGCCGGCGGTCGGGGGTGGGGGAGGGTAGAGCCAGAGCGGCACCGGTTGCGGCGGGCGACGGGCGGCGGGTAAATCCAGAACGCTGCCCGGTTCGCGCACGGCTTGCCGCACCGAGTTTTCCTGCGCCGCCTCATCCGGGGGCAATCGCTCCGGCGGAATTCGCAATTCCAGTACGGCGTCCGCCAACCGCCGATAGCGGGATTGCAGGCCGGGAAAGCGGTCGAGCGCGAGCAGGGTTCCCTGCTGGTTTTGTTGCCACCACGGCGCGTCGGCATCAACCTGGTCGTGCGCGGCGGCCAGGGCGATCAGCCAGAAATAGAGGTCGCGGTTCAACTCCTGTCGTGGTAACAGGGCCAGTTCCGCTGGCAGTTGCAGGGTTTCCAGGTCCCGACAGGCGGGAGTGATCTTTTCCCCCATCCCCGCGACCCGCGCTAGCCAACGCCGCCGCCCGCCATGCCGGATCGCCACCGCTGGCGCAACCCGCAGGCCCGGATCGCCACCGAAGGCGCGAAACAGCAGGCCAGCGGTTTTCTCGATTTCGGCGAGAGTGACCGCTGCGTCCGGGTAATGGCGCTGCGCCGCGCGGGTGATGAAGCGATGCCAGAGCGCGCCGACCTGTTCTTCCATGCTCGGTCCTTCAATACAAACCCAGCAAAACTTGCAGGGCTTGGGTTGCACGAGTCATCAAAAGGCGGGCTACGGCTCACGCCCTCACCCGCCCTACAGCAAGCTACGTCAGTCCTGCCTTTTTATTTGCAAACACCCGCATCCTTACCGGCGGGAATGTCACATTTCTTCGAAGCGCATACCACGTCGCGCTTGCAGGGCGCACCCGCGGCCTGTGGTGGCTTGCATACCGGTGGCGTCAAGGCCAATATGCAAACGTCACCACTTTTACAATCCTTGTCTTCTTTGCATTGTTGATCCGCCGCGAAAGCGGTTGGTGCTAAAGACATCGATACGATCACTGCCATCGGGAATAAAAATTTCTTCAGCATTTTTGACCCCTTCTGAATGGTCAGAGATTGAAACGACCTCATTGGATTCGAGAAAACCAATTGAGGCCTGAGTCCAGGGCAATCCGCTTGATGGCGCAACCACCCTGGATTTCTGGACGACGGATTCGCCCGCCAGCAAACCTTGCGAGCCATCCGCTTCCAATGCCTGCTGCCCATCAATCCAACTCAACAGGGTTCCATTCGGATGATCCCGCTGCACGATTTCACAGGCGTCGATGCACTGCCCGCACTGGGTGCAGGCGAACATCAGGCGCTTGATGTTGCGTGGCTTGAGCCGCATTGGGCAGACATGGTCGCAGAACGATTGGCAACCGGCGCAATCGCGGGCGCGCTCGCGCTGGTAGCCGATCACCATCGCCTTACGGTTGGTCATCCAGACCAGGCTTTGAAACATTCCCGCCGCGCAGGCGTAGCGGCAGAACAGATGCCGGGCCAGGGTGAATTCGATAAACAACACCACTGTACCCACGCCGATGAACAGCGCCTGATTGCGGGTCGGGGTCAGGTTGAACAGATTCTCGTACACCTCGGCAGGAGGCAGCAGATAGGTCAGCAGCACCACTGCCCACAGAAAGGCGAAAGCCAGGGCGAACGGCATCACCAGCAGCCAGTAGCGGGCGTCGGTCGGTGCTGGCGTGCCGTCGGGATGCCAGGGCGGCCCCGGCTTCTTGTCCCAGAGGCTGTGCTTGCCGCTGGCCTTGCGCATCAGTTGGTTGATGGTTTCGACTACCGAGAAGTGCGGGCACATCCAGCCGCAATACAGCCGGCCCCAGCGCCAGGCGATGCCGAGAAACACCACCGCGAGCAGCAGAATGGGCACGATCACCCGCAGCAGAATATTGAGCGCCATGTGCGTGTTGCTGATCCGACCGGCCAGATAGTCGTCCAACCCCAGCGTCCACGGTTGGCCGAATACGATCAAATGACCCTGGGTCAGGTCGAAACGCAACAGGTCGAAAACCGGCGCGAACACGAACAGGATGAAGAACCCGCTCTGATACAGAACGCGCTTGCGTTCGAAGGGAGTCAAGGTCATGGCGACCCCGCTTCAGGCGTTTCAAGCCGCGCCCGCCAATGACGGCGGGCGAATGGTTCAGGCGAAACTGGCATGGACTACCTCCATCAGCGCGGCAGCGGTCGGGTCGTCGTCGGTCAGCGCCTCCACCAGCGCGACCCGGCAGGCGGTCACGCGATTCATGCCGCCGCGAATCAGTTGCGCGGCGTAGACCAGCAGGCGGGTGCTGGGCGCTTCGTCCAGATCGTGTTCCTTCAGCGCGCGGAAAGCACCCGCCAGCTTGACCAGTTGGCCGGCGATGGCGGCGTCACAGCCAGTTTCCCCGATGACGATGGCCCGTTCCCGCTCCGGGCTGGGGAAATCGAAGCGCAGGGCGAGAAATCGCTGGCGAGTGGACGGTTTCAGACTCTTGAGCAGGTTCTGGTAGCCGGGGTTGTAGGAGACCACCAGCATGAAACTCGGCGGCGCTGGCAACACCTCACCGGTGCGCTCGATGGGCAACACCCGCCGATCATCGGCCAGCGGATGCAGCACCACCGTGGTGTCCTTGCGCGCTTCCACCACCTCGTCGAGATAGCAAATGCCGCCCTCACGCACCGCCCGGGTTAGCGGCCCGTCGCACCAGACCGTCGCGCCGCCATGCAGCAGATGCCGCCCCACCAGATCGGCGGCGGACAGATCGTCGTGGCAGGCGACGGTGTGCAGTGGCAGGCCCAACCGGGCCGCCATGTGGGCGACGAAGCGGGTCTTGCCACAGCCGGTGGGACCCTTGATCAGCAACGGCAACCGGTTGCGCCACGCCGCCTCGAACACCGCGCACTCGTCGCCAAACGGTTCGTAATAGGGCGGTTCCGGCAATGCGGGCAGTGGTTTCAGGTGCGGATTGATCACGGTGGGAAGCGAGAAGAAAAAGCGAAATGGGCAAAAACCGGCGGGGCTAAAGGTTACCGTGTCCCGCCGGTGGATTGACCTCAAATGCTCAAGTCGCGGCGGGTTGAACTTCACCCGTTTCGACGGTTTGCGGCTTGTCCTTGGCGAAGAAGCTGCAGAGATACACCATCAGTCCGATGAAGAACACCACGCCGGCCATCCAGCGCAGCCAGTAGAACAACGCCAATTGCTCCTGCACCGTCATGAATTCCTGCGGATCGGGAATCACGCGCTGCAACCACACTTGCAGGATGCCGGCGCCGGTCAGGAACAGGGTGATGAATACCATGGAGACCGTCATCAGCCAGAACGCCCACATCTCCAACACCTGAGCGCGCTCCGGATTAGCCTCGCGCCCGCGCAGGATCGGCATGGCGTAGGAAATGATGGTCAGCACCACCATCACGTAGGCGCCAAAAAACGCCAGGTGGCCATGGGCGGCGGTGATCTGCGTGCCATGGGTGTAGTAGTTGACCGGGGCCAGGGTGTGCAGGAAACCCCACAAGCCAGCGCCGAGGAAGGCCATGACGCCGGTACCCAGCGCCCACAGCGTGGCGGCCTTGTTGGGGTGCTCGCGGCGGCGGCGGTTGACCATGTTGAAGCAGAATACGGTCATGGCGAAGAACGGCAGCGGTTCCAGCGCCGAGAAGATGCCGCCCCACCACTGCCAGTAGCCGGGAGCGCCGATCCAGTAGTAGTGATGGCCGGTGCCGATCAAGCCGCTGACCAGAGCCATGGTGATAATCACATACAGCCATTTTTCGATGACTTCGCGGTCCACGCCAGTGATCTTGAGCAGCACGAAACCGAGAATGGCGGCCATGATCAGTTCCCAGACGCCCTCGACCCATAGATGCACCACCCACCACCAGAAGTATTTATCCTTGACCAGATTGGCTGGGTTGTAGAAGGCGAACAGGAACAGCACCGCCAGCCCGACCAGGCCGATGAGCAGGATGATGCTGAGCGCGGTCTTGCGGCCCTTGAGGATGGTCATGCCGATGTTATACAGAAAGGCCAACGCCACCACCACGATGCCGAGTTTGGTGGGCAAGGGTTGCTCCAGGAACTCGCGGCCCATGGTGGCCAGAATGTTGTTGCCGGTCATGTCGGCCAGGCTGGCGTAGGGCACCATCAGATAGCCGACGATGGTCAGCGCCCCGGCGACCAGGAAAATCCAGAACATCAGATGCGCCAGCAACGGGCTGTGCAACTCGGTTTCGGTCTCCTCCGGCACCAGATAATAGGCCGCGCCCATGAAGCCGAACAACAGCCAGACGATCAGCAGGTTGGTGTGCACCATGCGGGCAATGTTAAAGGGAATCGCCGGAAACAGGAAATCGCCGACCACGTATTGCAGGCCGATGATCAGGCCGAACAGAATTTGTCCCACGAACAGACCGATGGCGGCGATGAAATAGGGTTTGGCCACCGCCTGGGATTTGTATTGCAATTGCATGATTGCCTTGTCCTCTGTGGTGAATGCCGGAGTCAGCCTTTGATGTTCGGCGGCCATTTTTCGGTGTTGATTTCCGAAGTCCATTTCAGAAAGGCCACGATGTCATCCAGTTGCGCGTCGGTGAAATCAAACTGCGGCATGGACCGCCGACCAGGCACGCCTTCCCTGGGACGGTACTTGATCCAGATTTTGACGAATTCAGCGCCGCGCCGGGGATAGACATTGCCCAGTTCCGGGGCGAAGTAGGCGCCCTCGCCCAGCAGGGTATGGCAGCCGATGCAGTTGCGGGTTTCCCACAGATGCTTGCCGCGCGCCACTTGCTCCGTCAGGTTTTCGCGGTGATCGCGCGTCGGCAGCGTCCAAGTGGTGTGGAAAGTGAGGGCGAGAAACAGCAGCACCGAAAACAGCGTGCCGCCGTAGAAGATGTTTCGCGCCATGGATTTGGTGAAGAATGCGCTCATGAGCACCTCATTACTCGGCGATGATGCGAGCCACTCGGCCTGGGTCCGAGTGGGCGGGAACAGCGGCCATGTTCCAAAAATCACGACGATTATTCCTTGACGAGGGTCAAGGAACACCGGCTTGGCGCTCGTCAAAATCCCCGCCAATTGATTGGGTTAAGGAGAAAAGCCATGGGCGTTATCACCGACTTTTTCGCCGCCGAGCATCGCGATTGCGACGAGGTTTTCGCTGTTGCCGAAGAGGCCGCCCAAACCGGTGATCTGGCCGGTTGCCAGGCGCGGTTCCAGCAATTCCAGACGGCGATGGAACAGCATTTCCAAAAAGAAGAGCAGGAACTGTTTCCCGCCTTCGAGGAGGCCAGCGGTATCGTCATGGGGCCGACTCGGGTGATGCGGCTGGAGCATCAGCAGATGCGGGAAACCTTCGTCGCGATGAACGAGGCGCTCGCCAGCGGCGACTTGGAGGAGTTCCTGGGACAGACGGAAACGTTGTTGATTCTGATGCAGCAGCACAACATCAAGGAAGAGCAGATGCTGTACCCGATGTGTGATCGAGCGCTGGGCAGCGCCGCCGCGTCGGTGCTCGATGCCGTGCGAAACCGGCCAGCGGCTTGATCCGCATGGACGCACCCGAGATCGTGGTGGACGGGCGGGGCCTGGAGCCGCCCGAACCGTTGGAGCGGGTGTTGGCGGCGCTGGATGAATTGCGGCCGGGCCAACGGCTGCGCTTTCTGATCCATCGCCAGCCCTGGCCGCTGTACGACATTCTGCGCCGCTATCACTACCGCCATGAAACGACGACGGGTGCGGATGGCGGTTTTGAAATCCTGATTTGGCCGCCATGAACTCGACCGGCTTGTCTTACGAGCAAGCGCCACCCTTCGATGTGCCGCTGCGCTTTTTCCTGACCGCGCCCTGGTTCCTGGTCTTGGCGGCGGCCTTGCTGCTGTGGCAGGGACCGGAAATTTTCGCCAGCCGCTGGCTGCCGGCTACGCTGGCGCTGACCCATTTGCTGACCCTGGGGTTTATGGCGCAGATCATGCTGGGCGCCTTGCTGCAAATCCTGCCGGTGGTGGTGGGCGTGGTCGTGCCCCATCCGCGCCTGACGGCAGCGCTGATTCATGCTCCCCTGACGCTGGGCGCGCTGGCCCTGCCCTTCGCGTTTCTCGGCGGTCATCCGCTCTGGTTTCATCCCGCGCTGGGATTGCTCGGTCTGAGTTTTGTCGTGGCCTTGATAGTGATCCATCTTGCGCTATGGCGTGCGCCGGTGGTCGGCGGCACGGTGATCGCTCTGCGCTGTGCGCTGGGGGCGCTGCTGGTCACCATCGGGCTGGGTCTTGCACTCGGCAGTTATTTCGGTTGGGGATCAAATCTGCCAGTCATCGCGTTGACCCACTTGCACGCCGCCTGGGGACTGGTGGGTTGGACCGCGTTGCTGGTGGCCGGCGTGGCGTATCAGGTGGTGCCAATGTTCCAGATCACGCCACCCTACCCAGCATGGTTCGTTCGTGGCTACGCGCCGTTGATGGCGGCGTCGCTGGTTGCCTGGTCGGCTTTTATCCTCGGTGGTTGGACGACAGCGGCGACGCTAACGAGCGCGGCGCTGGCCGCTGGACTCGCCGTCTTTGCCGGGACAACCCTGTATTTGTTGACCCGACGCCGTCGCAAGATCGGCGATGTCACCCTGGGTTACTGGCGCATCAGCATGGCCAGCCTGCTAACGGGAACATTGTTATGGCTGGCGGCGTTGATGATCCCAGCGCTGGGGTCGGCGCCGCAAGTCGAACTGCTGTTGGGAGTCCTGCTGATCTTCGGCTTCACGGTCGCGGTGATCAACGGCATGGCGTACAAGATCGTACCGTTTCTGGCCTGGTTCCACTTGCAGGCGCAACTGTTTCGGCGCGCGAAGGTGCCCAATATGAAACAATTGTTACCGGAAACGCGCATCCGGCGGCAATTCCTGGCCTATCTGTCGGCATTACTGTTGCTGCTGATCGCAGTCGTTGCTCCCGCCATTTTTACCTATCCCGCTGCGCTGGCCCTGGCCGTCACGGCGGCGTGGCTGGGCGTCAATCTGTGGAGCGTCTGGCGGATGTATCGTCGAGCGCTGCGCGAGGGGTTGGCGCGTGCGCCGGTGACGGATAAAACGATGTCGGGATGAAGCGGATGGCCCCGGAGCCTTGGCGTATAGTAGGCGATGGCCTCGCGGGAGATGCGCCATGCGTTTTTTTAACACTGAAGGTCCGGTTCGCAGCGACATACATTACTGCTTGCCACCGTTGCAGCGTTGGGATTTGGAAGAAATTCTCAGCCTGATCGAACGGGAAAAATATTTTCTGTTGCACGCCCCCCGTCAGACCGGTAAGACCACCTGCCTGTTGGCCTTGATGGCTTATTTGAACCGGGAAGGCCGCTACCGGGCCGTGTATGCCAACATCGAGCCCGCCCAGGCCGCACGGGAAAATGTCCCGATGGGGATGACGGCGGTCGTCGAACAGATCGCTCGCGGCGCGCGGGATCAGATCGGTGATCGGCAAGCGACCGGTTTGGCCGAATCCATCATCGCCCGCTCGTCGGGGACGACGCTGGTCGAGGAATTTCTGACGCGCTGGCAGGAGAGGGCGAGCCAACCGACCGTGCTGGTGCTGGACGAAGTGGACGCCCTGGTCGGTGATACGCTGATTTCCCTGCTCCGGCAGTTGCGCGCTGGGTATCCCAAACGGCCGGACCAGTTCCCGCAAACGGTGATTTTGTGCGGGGTGCGGGACTTGCGGGATTACCGGATTCACGCCAGTTCGGAATCGGCGCCGATCACCGGCGGCAGCGCCTTCAACATCAAGGCCAAGTCCCTGCGACTGGGCGATTTTGGCGCAGCCGGGGTGACGGCCTTGCTTCAGCAGCACACCGCCGAGTCGAGGCAGGCGTTTACCCCCGAGGCCCTGGATCGGGTCTGGACGTTGACGCTGGGTCAACCCTGGCTGGTCAACGCCCTGGCCTACGAAGCCTGCTTTGAGATGCGGGAAGGCCGCGACCGCAGCCAGCCGATCACGGGCGCGCGAATCGACCAGGCCAAGGAAAATCTGATCCTGCGGCGGGTGACCCATCTGGATCAGTTGGCCGACAAGCTGCGGGAAGGGCGGGTGCGGCGAGTGATCGAACCGATGCTGGCGGGTACGGCGCTCGGCGAGGTGCCCGAAGATGACCGGCAATATCTGGTGGATTTGGGTTTGTTGCGCCGGGCGGGCGGTGGCGGGCTGGTCGTCGCCAATCCGATCTACCGGGAAGTGTTGCCACGCATGCTGGCCAGCGGCCCGCAGGACTCGCTGCCGTAAATTTCCCCCACTTGGCTCAATCCCGACGGCAGCCTGAACCCAGAACGGCTGTTGAGGGCGTTTCTGCAATTCTGGCGGCAGCACGGTCAGCCGTTGCTGGGCAGCGCCCCATATCACGAAATCGCCCCGCATCTGGTGCTGATGGCCTTTCTGCACCGGGTGGTCAACGGTGGGGGGACGCTGGAGCGGGAATACGCCATCGGTTGGGGCCGGATGGATTTATGTCTGCGCTACGGCGCGGTGATGCTGGGCATCGAACTCAAGGTCTGGCGCGACGGCGAACCAGACCCCTTGGCCGAGGGCCTGGCGCAACTGGATGGCTATCTGGCCGGACTGGGGCTGGACGGCGGCTGGCTGGTGATTTTCGACCGCCGCGCGGGGCAACCGCCGATCCGCGAGCGCACGTCGAGCAGCGAAATGCAAAGTCCTCAAGGTCGGGGGGTTACCGTAGTCCGGGCCTGAAACCGGACTGGGCCTGCGCTTCAACCGGAATTAATCAAACGCCCGGCCCTCGCCGGCTTCCTCGTAGGTGCGCCCATCGCGGATGTGGTAAAGCCGCTGGAAGGTGGGGATGATCTTCTCGTCGTGGGTGACCACGATGATCGCGGTTTGGTACTGCCGCGCCATCCGGTTCAGAATCCGCACCACGGCCAGCGCCCGCTCGCTGTCCAGTGGCGCGGTCGGCTCGTCGGCCAGGATGATCGGCGGGTGGTTGGCCAGGGCCCGGGCGATGGCGACCCGTTGCTGCTCGCCGCCGGAAAGCTGGGCGATGGCCGCCTGGGCGCGATGCGCCACGTCCAGCGCCGCCAGCAGCTCCCGCGCCCGCCGGCGCGCCTCCCACCTGGAGCGTCCCGCCAGCAGCAGCGGCAGGGCGACGTTGTCGGTCACGTCGAGAAACGGGATCAGATAGGGTGCCTGAAACACGAAACCGATGCGGTCGCGGCGCAGGGCGCGCGGATCGAGGTCGCGCCAGCCGCCGTCGTACACCGCTTCCCCGGACAGCGCGATCCGTCCGGCGCTCGGCTCGGTGACCGCGCCCAGGCACTTGAGCAGCGTGCTCTTGCCGGAGCCGCTGGGGCCGATCAGCCCGATCACCTCGCCGGGCCGCACGGTCAAATCCACTCCCTTGAGCGCGTCCACGGCGGTATCCCCGGCGCCGTAACGCTTGCGTAGACCGACGACCTCGATGGCGGGCGCGGCGGTAGTTTGGGTCTGGAACGCGGCGCTCATCTCAACCTCCAATCGCGGTGGCGGGATCCACCCGCAGCGCGGCGCGAATCGCCAGGGTGCTGGCGAGGGCACAGATCAGCACCACCGCCACCAAACCCCGCGCGGCGTCCCCCGGTTCCAGCAGCACATATTTGGGAAAGTAGGGGGCCCACAGGGTGGCGACGGTCTTGCCGACCAGAAAGCCGATCAGCCCCAAGCCCAGCGCCTCTTGCAAAATCATCCCGGCGATGGTGCGGTTGCGCGCCCCAATCAGCTTGAGCACGGCGATTTCGCGCAGCTTGCCCAGGGTCATGGTATAGATGATGAAGGAAACGATGGCGGCGCTGACCACGGCCAGAATCACCAGGAACACCGCGATCTGCCGGGCCGAGGTGGCGATCAGCTTGGCGACCAGAATCTCCTCCATTTGGGGAACGGTGTAGGCTTGCAGGCGCTTCCAGCGGCGAATGGTCTCCGCGACGGCTTCCGCGTCCCAGCCGGGGGCGACTTGCACCAGCACGGCGTTGACCATCCGGCTACTCTCCTGGCCGCGGGAGATGGTCTCGACCAGCCCCGGCGCGTCGGGCCGGTTCAGCGCCGGATTGGCCAGCACCCGCGCCCGTTCGTTGACGATGGCGTCGTTGTCCTTGAGAAACTGCGCCTCCTGGGCGTCGCGCAACGGCGCGAACACCATCGGATCGCCGCTGGCCGACACCATGCGCCGGGTCAGGCCGACGACCGTGTAGTCGTGGCGGCGGATGCGGACGCGCTCGCCGAGCTGGAAGCCAGTGCTGGCGTCGGCCACCGCTTCATAGTGGGCGCGCTCGATCTGGCGGCCGGCGATCAGATAGCGCGGCTCGCCCGGCTCGCCTGGCTGGATGCCGACCACCATCACCCGTGCGTCCCGCTCGCCTTGTCGCGCCTGCATGGTCAGGTAAGTGACGTTAGCGGCGCGCGCCACCCCTGGCAGGCCCAGCAGGCCGCGATAGATGTCGTCGCGCAGACTGGACGGTTCGGCGTAAGGGCCAAGAGTGTCCCGTTGCACCACCCACAAATCGGCGCCGCTGTTGGCCAACAGCGCCTTGCCGTCGTCCACCATGCCGCGATAGATGCCGGCCATGGACAACGTGACGCCGATCAGCAACCCCAGCCCCAGGCCGGTGAAGGCGTATTTGCCCCAGGAATGGAGGATGTCGCGGCCCGCCAGGCTGATCATCCGCGACCTCCGGCCAGCCTTTCACTGGGCTTGACTGCGTCGCCCTCGCGCAATTCCCGGGCGCTGTGGACGATGACGCGGGCATCCAGCGGTAAACCGTCGAGCATCTGGGCGGCGCCGTCCAGGGTACGGATGCCGAAGCGGAGCGGCTGGAATCGCGCCTTGTCGTCTCCGGTCAGCAACCATACGCCAGTTTGTCCCGCCTGGTGTTGGACGGCAGGGTTGGGCAATATCAGTGCATTGAGAATCGCGGGCAGACGCACCGTCACTTCCGCCAACTCGCCGAGCGCCACGCCGTCCGGCAACGTGTCGAACGCGACCTGGGCGATTTTTTCCTCGGTCACGCTGTCGCCA
This sequence comes from Candidatus Contendibacter sp., assembly GCA_039807425.1. GTDB lineage: Bacteria > Pseudomonadota > Gammaproteobacteria > Competibacterales > Competibacteraceae > Contendibacter. The sequence goes on from JBDHRD010000051.1 coordinate 15,039, forward strand.
GCCAGTTCCACCCGCGCCACCCGGCCGGGCAGCCGCTCACCGGGACGGGAGCGCAGTTCGATATCCGCCGGCAAGCCAGCGCGCAGGCCGGCGGAACGGCCCTGGTCGATCCGTACCCGAATCCACAGGCTGGCCGGGTCAATCAGCCGCACCACGCTCTGCCCCGCGACCACCGTCGAGCCCGGTTCGTTGTCGCGGGCGATGACCACCCCGGCGACTGGGCTGCGCAATTGCAAAGTGGCCCGCAATTTCCCGGCGGCGGCTTGTTCGGCCAGCAGCCGCTCGCGCTCCCGGCGGCCAGCGTCCCGGTTGGCTTGGGCAGCGGCCAGCGCGGTGCGGGCGGCGTTGGCCTCGTATTGCTTGGCGTCGGCGGCTTCCTGGGTCACGAAACCCTGGCGGTGCAAGTCGGTGAAGCGGCGCGCGCTGGCCTCGGCCAGCGCCTGGCGGCCGACCGTTTCCCGCACCTGCGCCTCGGCGGCGGCCAGTGCGTTGCCGGCGCGTTCCAAGGCGGCCTGGGCGGCGGCGATGCGGTCATCCAGGTCCACCGGATCCATTTCCGCGACCAACTGGCCAGCGACGACGACATCGCCGACATCGACCCGCACCTGTTTGACCCGGCCGGCGCTGGTGGGGCCGATGGCGTAGGCGCGGCGGGCTTCGACCGTGCCGATGCCGAACAGGGCCGGCTGGAGATCGCGGCGTTCCGGGCTGGCGATGGTGACGCGGACTGCCGCTAGCGGCCCCGTGCGAGCCACGACGTAGCCGAACCCACCCAGCAGACTGATAGCGAGAACCAGCAATAATGCTTGACGGAAGTGGGGCGTTTTCATGGCTGACAGCCTCCGAGGCTGCGCAGGTATAGCGGCCACAGGCGACGGGCGGCGGGTTGCAGGGTGTGGAGATCGCCGGCCAGCAGGGTTTGCACGACCAGCCCTTGCACGGTCCCGACGAACAGGGTCGCGGCGGCGGTTTCGTCCAGTTCCGGTTCGACCAGAGCCTCGGCCTTCGCCCGCGCCAGTAGTTCGGACACTCGCCGCCGGTAGCGGTCGAGCAGAGCGCGCACCCGCTGCTTGACCGGGTTGTCGGCGGGCTTTTGCAACTCGTTGAAAATCAGCCGCGGCGCGGAGGGATGGGTGGCGATGAAGGCGACATGGGCCTCGAACAGCCGTCGCAGCCCGTCGACCGGATCGCCAGCTTCGGCGATGGCGGCGGTGATGGCGTCGCTCAGGTTTTGTTCCACCCAGTCGACGACCGCCAGCCAGATGGCCTCGCGGGTCGGGAAGTGGCGGAACACCGCGCCCTGGGTCAGGCCCATGTGGTTGGCGATGGCCTGGGTGGTGATGGCGTCGGGGCTGTTCTCGGCGGCCAGCGCCAGCACCGCGCGGACGATTTCCAGTTGCCGCGCCTCGGCGGGCAGGCGGGTCTTGGAAAGGGTCATGACGTACCCCACATAAAGTTAGTAATTAATTACTATCTTAGTATGGGGCGAAAATTAGCATTGTCAAGGGGGGATAGGTCAAAAGGGGATAAAGGAATCCAGCGGGTCGCATCCAGCAACCCGCCGGGTTGGATCAGCCTTTTGGCAACAGGAAAGCGATCAAGGTCGCCGCGAAGATGGCGCTGGTGATCACGCCGCTGATGTTGGTGCCCAACGCGTGCGGCAGAACGATGACACCCGGTCCCACCGATTTTTGCGCGACCTTGGCGGTGGTCGGCACGCAGCTGACCCCGGCGATGCCGATCACCGGGTTGTACTTCTTGCCTGACCAGTAGTACATCGCGTAACCGCCCAGGATCCCGCCGATGCCGGAGATCAGCAGCGACAGAATGCCCAGCACCAGCAGTTTCAGCACCACTGGGTTCAGGATCGTCCCGGCTTCGCACAGCACGCCCAGCAGCAGCCCCAGGAAGAAAGTCGAGCCGTACAACACGGTGTTCGAAAACAACTCGTAGAAGTTGGGCAAATCGCTTTCGCGAATCACCACACCCAGGAACAGCGACAGCAGCAACGGCGAGGCCACCGGGAACAGCAGGCTGAGCAACACGCAGGCGACCACCGCGAAGATCAGTTTCTCGTTGGAAGTGATGGTTCGGGTCTTCTCCATCGGCATCGGCAGGGCCCGCAGCCTTTCCGGGATCATCAGCTTGATCAAGTATGGGAAACCACCGTAGGCCAGTCCCAGATACAGGTAGGCCACCACCGTGATCGGCACGAACAGATCCTTGGCCAGCATCAGCGAGGTGAACAGCACCATCGGCCCGTCGGCGCCGCCGATGGTGGCCACCGCCGCCGCCTGTCCCGGATTCAATCCCATGGCCACCGCCAGCGGGAACGTCACGACCGTGCCCAGTTCCGCGAACAGGGCGATGATCATGCTCTGGAACGGCCGGGCCATCACGAAGCCCACGTCCAGCAGCGTGCCAATACCCATGAACACAAAGCAGGCAATCAGACCGTTGCTGAACATGAAGGTGTAGATCGGCTGCAACCAGTTGATTTGCAAAATGTTCATCAGGGCGTTGGTGTCCAGCGCCAACGGTGCGATGAACAGGGTGCCCGGCAATTGCTGCGCCTGGTCGGCGGCCATCGCCATGCCAGTCGCCGGATCATAGGACGAGAAGAACATGACGCCGGCGTTGACGGTCGCCATGCCCAAGCCCATCGGGATCATCAGCAGGGCTTCCAGCACGCCCTTGCGCCCCAGATAGAACAGCAACAGCCCCAGCGCCATC
>JBDHRD010000052.1:0-17528 GCA_039807425.1 Candidatus Contendibacter sp.
TATCGCAATTTCAATGACTTACCCAGTCGGTGGTGGGGAAAATCGGGCAAAAACGAGAGGGAAGGCGTGAAGATGGGTTAGGGCTTGTCCAAAAATAAGTGGAACAAGTTGTTGTGATAAACCTGATCAGCTCCCCATGGGAGCTAAAATATCATCGAAGCGCTAACATGAAAGTGGTTGCGGTTATTACTGGACAGGCCCTTACTATGTCCTCAAAACCCAATAAGAGCCTCGACCACCATTTCCGACTGTAGAGAATCCCGGCAGTCATTTGGGCCTTGCGATGGCGCATGGCGTCCAAACTGATCCAGTTCCCCTCATTCGGCGAAAAATCCCCGTACCCGTTCCAGCTTGCGGGTGCGGGGCATGGGCGGCAGGCTGTCCAGAAACACCCGCCCATAGAACTTGGTCAGCAGGCGCGGGTCGCAGAGCATCAGCACCCCTCGGTCGGTTACATCCCGGATCAGCCGGCCCGCGCCCTGCTTGAGCGCAATCACCGCCTGGGGCAACTGATAGCACTGGAACGGATCCTCGCCGCGCTGGCGCAGGGACTCGATCCGCGCCTGCAACACTGGATCGCCGGGCGAGGCAAACGGCAAACGGTCGATGATCACGCACGATAGCGCTTCACCCCGCACGTCCACTCCTTCCCAGAAACTCGTAGTCCCCAGCAATACCGCATTGCCCCGGGCGCGGAATTCCCGCAGCAACGCCACCTTCGGCGCCGCCCCCTGCACCAGCAGCGGATAATCCAGCCGGCCGGCCAATCCTTCCTCGGCCTCACGCAGGGCGCGGTGGCTGGTGAACAACAGAAATGCCCGTCCTCGACTGGCTTCCAGCACTGGCAATGCCGCCTCCAGCAACGCTGAGGTGTACTGGGGCGAGGTCGGCTCCGGCAGGCCAGGCGGGTGATAGAGCAGCGTGTTGCGGGCAAAATCAAACGGGCTGTCCAGCCGCAGCGCGGCATAGTCCTGTAACCCCAGCCGCGCCGCGAAATGCTCGAAACTCTCGCCCACCGCCAGCGTTGCCGAAGTAAAAATCCAAGCGCGGGGCCGTTCCTCGAGCCGGGTTCGGAACGTTGGGGCAATGTCGAGCGGGGTCAGGCTTAAGATGAAACCACGCCCGCGTGTCTCGAACCAGCGCACGGTGTCAGACTGGCCCTCTTTACCAGTCACCGCCAGCAGACGTTGCATGAGGTCCTCGGCGCGTCGACGGCAACTCTCCAGGCCCTTGCCGCGCTGGCCTGCTTCCCTCAAGGCTTCCCGCAACCGGTCCAGCGCTTCGGTCAACCGGCCGACGGCTTCCCGCATTGCCGGCTGTTCGGCGACCTCCCGCCACAGTGCCCGGCGTTCCGCCGTTCCCAGCGCTTCCCGCAGCACGGTCTCGACCACCGCCAGCGCCTCGGCGCGATGCCGCAATTCGGGAAAATCCGCCGCATCCCGCGCCTGCTCCACCACGGTATCCCGCGCCAGTTCGGTCACTTGCCGGCCACTCAGTGACTGGCCAAAAAAGCGCGTGGCGATCTCCGGTAATTGGTGTGCCTCGTCGAGAATGATCGCCTCCACCTCGGGCAGTAACTCGGCGAAACCGGTTTCCCGGAGCGCCAGATCGGCGCAAAACAGGTGGTGATTGATCACCAGCACATCCGCCGCCAGCGCATCGAGCCGCGCCCTGGCGAAAAAGCAGTCCTCCAGATGAGGGCAATCCTGTCCCAGACAGTTGTCCGCCGTGGAGGTGACGCGCGGCCAGAGCGACGAATTTTCCGGAACATCCGTGATTTCAGCGATGTCGCCGCGCCGGGTGCGACCAGCCCAACGGCGGACATGCCGCAACTCGGCCACCTGCGCGGGCGAAGGCAACCACCCCTCCTGTTCGGTGCGCTGCAAGCGGTACAGGCACAGATAGTTCCCACGACCCTTTAACAACGCCACCCGCGTCCGAATCTTCAACGCCCGGCGCAACATCGGCAGATCCTGGCCGTAGAGCTGATCCTGCAAATGACGGGTGCCGGTGGAAATGATGACCCGCGCCCCGGACAACAGTGCGGGCGCCAGATAGGCGAAGGTCTTACCGGTACCGGTACCGGCCTCGACGATCAGCGTCCCTCCATCCTCCAGCGTGGCGTCAACGGCTTGCGCCATCTTCTGCTGGGGCAGGCGCGGGGCGAAGCCCGGAACCCGCCGGACCAGAGCCCCCTCCGGCCCCAGCAGTTTGGCCACATCCACGGCGATGCCCCCGAGCGTGACCACCTCAGTGCGAGAACTGCGAGGCCCGCGCTTCGGCTTCCTCGGCGCCGCCGATATTGCCTGCCGCTCTGCGAGAGGAGGCGATGACCTTCCAGTTGCGGGACTGCAAGCTCCGGTTGCCGCCAGCCAGGTTATTGGACTTGCTGGCCAGCGACTCGGCCTGCTGATACTGGCCCTGATGCAGGCGGATCTGGGCCAGATCGTGCCAGATGCCAGCGTTCCGCGGTTCGATCCGCAACGCCCGCTCCAAGGCGGCGCCAGCCTTGTCCAACTGCTTGCTCTTGACGTACTTGTCCGCGCTCTCGAGCAACGCCGCCACCGCTTGATTACCCTCGCGGGTGATCTCCGCTGGCGGCAAGTCGGCAGGCGGCGTGGACGGTTGCACTGGCTGAGGGGCTGGCGGCTGAATCGGCTCCGGTTCCGGTTCCGGTTCCGGTTCCGGTGCAACCGTGGGCGGCGGCGCCAATGCAACCGTCGGTTGATCGGGGGCGGCGGGCGCGGTAGCCGGTGTGGGCGATGGCGTGGCGGCGCGTGGCATCTTGGGTACCACCGGCTGCGGCTCGGGCAACGAACCCGGTGTGGGCTGGCCATAGCTGTTCGGCGCAGCCGGATACGGTTGGGATGCCGGCGGATACGGCGTGGCGGCGCCAGGCGGATACGCCGGCTGGCGGTAGTCGCCACCGGGGGCCGGCGGGTAGGCCGGCGGCCGATAAGCGTTATTTGCTTCCGTCGGATAGGGCTGTGGCGACGCGCCATAACGGTTAGGCGCGGCATAGGGATCGGTGGCCGACGGATAGGTGGACGCATATTCCCGTGGCAGGAGTGGATCTTCCTCGGGTAACTGCCCCGCATCTACCGGCGGTACAGGCCGGCGCGTGGAATACCCCGGCGGTCGGCGTGCGCTGCGGTCCACCACCGGGGCCTTGGTCGCTGACGCCCGGCTGGAGGGTTGCTGCGAATAAGGCATCGTCGTGCAACCCGTCAGCGCCAGCATCAGTGTCAACAGGCCAAGACTTGGCTTGATCGGTTTAAACAGTCTCTTCATCACTTCTCCCAAAGGGTTCCGCGCCGCTCTGGCGGCAGCCTCGAACCACGGCGCGATACCATCGGCTGAACTTTACCTTTTCCCCTACCAGTCCGCCATGCGGAACTCGCGGTTGTGCCTACCGCCACTCCATGGCCAGGAAGATGGAAAACGCTTCAAGCTCGGCCTCATTCCATGAGGCGCCGAAAGAAATTGCTCATCTCACCCTCTCGATCCGCGCCATCATCATCGGCGGCAGGCGGCTTGGGCTTGGGACGGCGCGGGGCGGGCGGTGCGCACGAGGTCGAGCCGTGTGGTTCGGAACCGACCAGGAACGGCACCGGTTCGCCGCGCCGGCATCCCTCGCCCACTCGCAGACCCCTGCGCGGGTCGACCCGGATTTTTTCGACATCGGCCGGCGGCGGTGCATCCAGCGGCTCCAGCTTGAGTTCGGCCATCAAATTCATCCACACCCGCAACGCTCCGCTGCCGCCGCTCAGCCCGGTCGGCTTGTTGTCGTCCCGACCCAGCCACACCACGGCCAATCGGTCGCCACCGAATCCGGCGAACCAGCTATCGCGATAATCGTCGGTCGTGCCGGTCTTGCCGGCGATGTTGAGATCGGGCGACAGCTTGCTCTTCATGGCGCTGGCGGTGCCGGTCTTGACCACCTGCTGCATGGCGTGGGTAATCAGATAGGCGGGTCCCGGCTCGACCACCTTCACCACGTCCATAGCGTAATGCTGCAACGCCTGACCGTTGGCGTTGGTGACCTCGCGGATGGCGCGCAGGGGAATGCGGAAACCGCCGCTGGCGATGGTGGCGTACACTTGGGCGATGTCGAACGGCGAGGTATTCAACCCCCCCAGCAACAGCGATGGATACGGTTTGAGCGGGTGATTAAATCCCAGACGCTGGAGCATTTCCACCACCTTGATGACGTCCACGTCCAGCCCTACCCGCACTGCCGGAATGTTATAGGAGCGGGCCAGCGCATCGCGCAGGGTCACCCGGCCATGGTAACGCCGGTCGTAGTTGGCCGGCGCCCAGCGCTTGCCGCCGGAGGTATGGACCAGCGGACTGTCGTTAATCAACGTCATCAGGGTATAGCGGTCCGGCTGTTCCAGCGCGGTCAGATACACCACCGGCTTGATCAGCGAGCCGGCCAGGCGCTTGGTGTCGAGCGCCCGGTTAAAACCGACCGTCTTGGGCTCGCGGTCGCCGACTATCGCCAGCACCTCGCCGGTCTGGGTGTCAGCCACGACCGCCGCGCCTTGCAGCGGTCGCGCCTTGGGCTGACTTCTTTCCAGCGCCGGCAGGCTATTCACCAAGGCGTTCTCGGCGACCGCCTGCACCCGCGGATCAAGGGTGGTGAACACCCGCAACCCTTCCGACACCAAATCCTCCGATTTGTAGTACTGCCGCAATTGATGCTGGACCAATTCCAGGAAAGCCGGATAGGCGGTGATGCCGCTGGCGGCCTTGGGCGTCACGTCCAGCGGCATGGCCTTGGCGACGGCGGCGTCCTCGGCGCTGACCAGGTTCTGCTCGACCATGACATCCAGCACCAGGGCGCGGCGCTCCAGCGCATTGTTGGGGCGCTTGCGCGGGTCGTACAGGGAAGGCCCCTTGATCATCCCCACCAACAGGGCAAGTTGGTGCAAATCCAGGTCCTCCAGCGCCTCGCCAAAATAAAACTGGCTGGCCAGGCCGAAGCCATGAATCGCCCGACTGCCGTCCTGCCCCAGATAGATGGCGTTGCTGTAGGCTTCCAGAATGTCGTCCTTGCCGTAGCGGCCGTCGATCAGGATCGCCATCAGAATCTCGTTGACCTTGCGCTTGATCGACCGTTCGTTGCTCAGGAACAGGTTCTTGACCAGTTGCTGGGTCAGGGTGCTGCCACCCTGCACCGTCCGCCCGGCGCGCAGGTTGACCACCATGGCGCGGAAGATGCCTTTGGGATTGATGCCGGCGTGTTCGAAAAACGAACGATCCTCGACCGCCATCAGGGTATCCACCAGCGCCGGCGGCAGTTCCTTGCCGTTGAGCAGGATGCGATCCTCATAGTGGGAAGGATAAATACCGGCGATTTCCGGGGGATCCAGTCGCAACAGGCCCGGCGCCTCCTGGCCGTCCAGGCCGACCACATCGACCAGGATGTTGCCGGCAAAGGTCACCCGGACCTTGCGGGCCGGTTCCGCGCCGTCCCAGAACGCGAAATTGCGGGTCATCACCTCAAAGACTTCGTCCTGACGGGCATAGCTGCCTGGCTTATCGGGTGAATTCCCGCCGTCGGGCGGTGGAACGCAGGTCTCCGGCGAGGGCAACTTCGGCCTGCGCTTGATCGTCCGCTTGCCGGTCGCGGGCAGGGCGGGGGGCTCCACCGGACAGTTCACGTCGCGGTAACCCAGCAGCTTCAACTCCTGGGCGAAGGCATCGGCGCTCAACGGCATGCCAGCGAACAATTCCAGCGGCCGGGCGTATACCTTGGCTGGCATCGCCCAGCGCTTCTGATCGAACTCGGTGCGAATGACCCCATCCAGGTACAGCATATAGAGCCCAAGGCCCGCCGCGCCCAGCAGCACACCGCCCAGCAGCAGCGAAAACAGCAGCGAGAACAGCGACCGCACCAGCGGCAACCGTTTTCTGGAACTGCGCGATGATCGAACTTTAGCCATGCCTGTTCCTGTCCAAACCCGTCATCTCCATCAACCGGCTTGGCGCGTTGTTGTGGTTCTGTCTTATCCTACCGCTTCGTCTTCCGCATCCGGAGAGTTTACTGCGTGCCTTCCGCCTACAAATCCTACGATCAGACTGCATTGATCGTGGCGCTGCTGCGACCGAAGTGCTATCCACATCCAGTCGAGACCGTCGAGCATCTGCAAACCCACATTTCGCACGTGCTGCTGGCCGGCGACTATGCCTACAAGATCAAGAAGCCCCTGAATCTGGGTTTTTTGGATTTTACCAGTCTGGAGCGACGGAAATACTATTGTGAGGAAGAACTGCGCCTGAATGGCCGACTGGCTCCGGAAATCTATCTCAACTGCCTGGCCATCGGCGGCGAACCGGCCAACCCGATCCTGGGTGGCGGCGCGGCCATCGAATATGCGGTGCGGATGCGTCGCTTTCCCCAGGAAGCGCTGCTGGACCGGGTTCTGGCCGCCGGACGGCTGGAACCCCGCCATGTGGAGGCACTGGCTCGCCGGCTGGCCAACTTTCATCGCACTATTCCCGCCGCTGATCCCGCCACGCCGTTCGGCATCCCGGAACGGGTTCGCCAGCCGATGCTGGACGATTTCACCCAGACCCGGCCACTGCTGGCCAACCCTGTCGACCTTGATGTCCTGGCCGCCGTGGAGCGCTGGACCCTGATGGCTTCCGAGCGGCTGTGGCCGCGACTGGCCGAACGCAAGGCCAACGGCTGGATTCGTGAATGCCATGGTGACCTGCATCTCGGCAACCTGATACTGGCCGACACTGGCCAGGTTAAGGTCTTCGATTGTATCGAATTCAACGACGATCTCCGCTGGATTGATATTATTAACGATTTGGCTTTTCTGATCATGGACTTGCGCTTTCGCGGCGCTGGAGACTTCGCCCAGCGGTTGCTGAATGCCTATCTGGAGTACGGCGGCGACTTCGCCGGCGTGGCGCTGCTGTCCTACTACCAGGTCTATCGCGCGATGGTGCGCGCCAAGATCAACGCTATCCAGGCCAGCCAGGACGATATGCCTGAATCCAACCGCGCCGCCGCCCGCGCGCAGTGCCACGCCTATTTGCAACTGGCGCTAGCGCTGACCCAAGCCGAGAAACCGTTTCTATTGATCACCCATGGCGTCTCCGGTTCCGGCAAATCGCATTGGACCGGACAGCTTCTGGAAAGACTTCCGGGCGCCATTCGCATCCGTTCCGATGTGGAACGCAAGCGGCTGTTTGGCCTGGGTCCGCTGGATGACAGCGGCTCCATTCCCGGTGGGGGACTCTACACTCCGGACGCCAGCGCCCGCACCTATGCGCGCCTGCGCGAACTGGCCGATCAATTGCTGGCGGCGGGTCACCCGGTGCTGGTGGACGCCACCTTCATGAGGCGCGCGCACCGGCAACCGTTCCGCGAACTGGCGGATCGGCACGGCGCGCCGTTCATTCTGCTCGATTGCGCCGCCGATCCCGATACGCTGCGCGAGCGGGTCGCGGCGCGGCGGGTGCGCGGCGATGACGCCGCCGAAGCCGATGTCGCGGTGCTGGAGCGGCAACTTCGGTACGACGAACCGCCGGGGGCCGACGAGAACCCGCTGAAAGCCGATAGCGACGATGTAGAACGGCTGTGCGCGGCGATCGCGGCGGCGATGTAATCTCGTTTCTTGACCATTCGATGATGGAGGCAATGATGGCGAAGTACGATGTGTACGGGATTGGCAACGCGCTGGTGGATATGGAGTACGAGGTCGAGGCAACCGATCTGGCGGCGCTGGGCATCGAGAAGGGTGTGATGACCCTGGTGGATGAGGAATGCCAGTTGCGGATGATGAATCATCTGGCCGCGCATCCCCACCAATGCGGTTCGGGCGGTTCGGCGGCCAATTCGATGATCGCGGTCAGCCAGTTCGGCGGCTCTAGCTTCTATTCCTGCAAGGTGGCGGGCGACGATCTCGGCCATTTCTACATGAAGGACCTGCTCGACGGCGGGGTGGACACCAATCATCATACCGAAAAGGAACCAGGCCATACCGGCCGCTGCGTGGTGCTGGTTACACCGGACAGCGACCGCACCCTCTGCACCTTCCTGGGGATCAGCGGCGGCTTGTCCACGAAGGAGCTCGTCGAGGATGCCCTGCGCGACTCGGCCTGGTTTTACATGGAAGGCTATCTGGTCACCTCGCACACGGCCCGCCAAGCGTGCATCGCGGCCAGGCGCCTCGCCGAGGCGGCCGGGGTCAAGACCGCCATCTCCCTGTCCGATCCCAACATGGTTCGATTTTTCAAGCCGGGATTGTTGGAGATGATCGGAGCGGGCGTGGATCTGCTGTTCGCCAACGAGGATGAAGCCAAGGGCCTGGTGGATGCCGCCGATCTGGCTGGCGCGGTGGTTTACCTGAAAACCCTTGCCAGGGAATTCGCGATCACCCGAGGCGCCAAGGGCGCACTGGTTTGGGATGGTCAGACGCTGATCGACATCGATCCGGTCAAGGTACAAGCTGTGGACACGGTCGGCGCCGGGGACATGTTCGCCGGGGCTTTCCTTTACGGACGAACTCAGGGTTGGGATCACCGGCGCGCTGGAGCCCTGGCCTCGATGGCATCAGCCAAGCTGGTCACCAGCCTGGGGCCGCGCATGGCGGCGGACAAAACCCGGGCGATTCTGCAAAACTTCCGCTAGTGGCCGCACAATCGCGTCATTCCGGCAATGGCTCCCGCTTGACCCGATACAGTTCCCGCGTCTTCAGCGCCCGCCCCCGCAACTGTTCGGCCAGCGCGGCGCGGGTCAGGCGCTTGACTTCCCGCAGCACGGCGGGATCGGTCAGCATCCCGTCACGCAACGCCAGAAGGCCCTGTCCGGAAATCGGCACTCCGACTCCGGACGGGCTGGCGGCCAGCGGTCCTCGATCCAGGACGTAGCAATACTGCTCTTCGGCGACGATGGGCGCACCACTCACCGCCTCGCAATCCAGGGTCAGACCGTAGCCCAATTCATCCAGCAACCGTTTCTCGAACCGTCGCAGCGGCGGTTCTTCACCGGAGTCGGCGGCCAGTTCGGTCAACAAAAGCTGGTAAGCGGTGAACAGACCGGGATGCGGATCCAGGCGCGGCAACAACCGCAGCAATAGCTCGTTGACGTAAAGTCCCGCCAACACCCGGTGCGGCGGCAAGGGAATAGGACGCCCCGCGTCCTCGGCGGCGGTCAGCGTCGCCAGTTCGCCCGTGCCCATCCACGACAATAACAGCGGTGCGAACGGTTGCAGCAGCCCCTTCAATCGCGACCGGGGGGCCGCCGTGCCGCGCGCCACCAGGCCCAGCCGACCGTGATCCTGGCCGAAGACTTCCAGCAGCAAACTGGTATCGCGGTAGGGACGACGATGCAGGACAAAGGCGGGTTGCAACAGCACGCGCATGAGGCGAGAACCGGCTCAGGATCCGCCGGGATCCGCGTAGCCCAGGCTTCGCAGCGCCCGCTCGTCGTCGGACCAGCCCTCGCGCACCTTGACCCAGGTCTCCAAAAACACCGGGCGGCCCAGCAGGCGCTCCAAATCCTGGCGGGCCTGGCGACCGACCTCGCGCAGCGTCGCGCCCTTCTCGCCGATGACGATGCCTTTCTGGCTAGCGCGCTCGACCCAGATCACGGCGTGGATCCGAGTCAGCCGCTCCTCCTCGGCGAAGTGCTCGATTTCCACCGTCACGGCATACGGCAGTTCCTCGCGCAGCAGCCGGGTCAGCTTTTCGCGGATCAGTTCGGCGGTCAGAAAGCGCTCGCTGGCGGTGGTGATCTGCTCCGCCGGGAACAGAAAGTCGCCGACCGGCAACAGGCGGGCGATGACCTGTTCCAGCGCTGCCACGTTGTCGCCCTTGAGCGCCGACAGCGGCACGATCTCGGCGAACTCGCGCCGGTCGGCCATGTCCCGCAGGAACGGCAATAAGCGCGCCTTGTCGGCGACCCGGTCCGCCTTGTTGACCGCCAGCACCACCGGCCTCGAAAAACTGGCCAGCCGTTGCAACACATCGCCATCTTCATCGGTCCAGCGCAGGGCTTCGATCAGCACCACCACCACGTCCACGTAGCCCAGCACGCTGGCCGCCGCCCGGTTCAGGTAACGGTTCATCGCCCGCTGGCCCGGGCGGTGCAGTCCGGGCGTGTCCACATAGACGATCTGGGCCTCCGGCAGAGTCTGGATGCCCAGGATAACGTGGCGGGTGGTCTGCGGCTTGGACGCGGTGATGCTGATTTTCTGGCCGATCAGCCGGTTCAACAGCGTGGATTTACCGACGTTGGGTCGGCCCAGCAGGGCCGCGTAGCCGGCGTGGGTGGGAACAATCATGGAGTCAGTTGCTCCAGCACTCGACGGGCGGCGTCCTGTTCGGCCTTGCGCCGGCTACTGCCCACGGCGACCGCGCGACGGTCGGCGACCGCGCACTCCACCGTAAAAATCTGGGCGTGCGGCTCGCCGCGGATTTCCAGCACGCTATAGACCGGCAGGGGCTGCTGGCGGGCTTGCAGATATTCCTGCAACTGGGACTTGGGATCCTTCAACTCGCCGGCGCCGGCCAAACTTTCCAGGCTATCCTGGTACAGACGCAGAATCAGCGCCCGACAAGCGCTCAATCCGCCGTCCAGATAAACCGCTCCGAAAATCGCCTCCAGTGCGTCCGCCAGAATGGACTCGCGCTGGGGACCACCGCTGCGGAGTTCGCCCTGCCCCAGCCACAACTCTCCGCCGAGATTCAGGCCACGGGCCAGCTCCGCCAGCGTCTCGCCTTTCACCAGACTGGCGCGCAACCGACTCAGCTCGCCTTCGTTGGCCCGGGGATAGCGCTGGAACAGATACTCGGCGATCACCAGATTCAACAGTGCATCGCCCAAAAATTCCAGGCGTTCGTTGTGACGCGGTGAGGCGCTGCGGTGAGTGAGCGCTTCCTCCAGCAGCTCGGGCCGCTGGAAGACGTAACCCAGGTTAGCGCATAGCCGTGCGGCTGACGCATTCACGGATTCAGGGGAATGGCTTCGTTGACCTTGAGTACGACGGACAGACCGTAGAACAGCGCCCGCTCGTCCTGATACACCAGATCGAGCACCCGTCCATTGCGGTCATTGCGAATCTTGAGATCCCGGGCCGTGATGTTGTCCACATAACCGATATCAAACCGTTTCTGGATGGCGTTCTGAATCTCCTGCGCACTCATTTGCGCCACCTGCGGCTCCTTGCGAATGCTCTCGATGGTGGATTTGATCGAGTAATACTGGACATACATCGGTACGACCTTCATCGCGATCAAGGCCACAAACGCGATCACGATGAGCAATAGCAACATCCCGATCACGGTCATACCGCCCTGCCGTCCGCTCAATCCTCGTTCTACCCCTGCTAATGTCCGCGTCATTGGTTCCCCCTATCTACTTGATGCTACCACCAATCCGACCGCATTGACCGTTAAAGGTAACACAATCCCAGTTCATCCAGATGAAGAACGCCCGGCCGATCAGGTTCTCTTCGGGCAGCGGCCCCCACACCCGACTGTCGCTGCTATTGTCGCGGTTGTCGCCCATCATGAAATAGTGCCCCGGCGGCACCTGATACTCCCAGCCTACCGTTCCGTCCATCTCACGGCGCGGCTGGAGGCCCGGCCAAAGTCCGACCAATCCCCAGCGACCGTCGGCCAGCATCTGAATCCGATGCGGCGTTTCACCCAATTGTTCGGTGAATAGCTGGTAACCCGGTGCAGCGGAATCGCCGGGCAGCGGCGTCAGCGGCATCGGCTGGCCGTTGATGAACAATTGCTTGCCACGATAGACCAAGCGATCACCCGGCAGGCCCACCACCCGTTTGATGTAGGCCACCGCTGGATCGGGCGGATAGCGGAACACCACCACATCACCCCGCCGCGGCTGGCCATTGCTCATGATTTTGGTGTTGACCACCGGCAACCGCAGGCCATAGGTGAATTTGTTGACCAGGATGAAATCGCCCTTCAGCAGCGTCGGCACCATGGATTCGGAGGGAATTCGAAACGGCTCGACCACGCACGACCGCAGCACCAGCACCGCCAGAATCACCGGGAAGAACGACTTCGACAGATCCACGTACCACGGCAGCTTAACCGCGACCGGCCGGGCCGAGCCGGTTTCCCCCGCGACCGGGACCCGAGCGCGGCGCGGCGCCAGCACCAGGGCATCCAACAGCCAGATGCCGCCCGTCAGTCCGGTCAGCACTACCAAAACAGCGGCAAAATCAATATTCATGGCTATAACGATCCAGCGGCGAGTCCATGCTCGCCTTTCATGAGTTCTTGTCCGCCTGCAACACCGCCAGGAAGGCCTGCTGCGGGATTTCCACCTTGCCGACCTGCTTCATCCGCTTCTTGCCGGCTTTCTGCTTTTCCAGCAGCTTGCGCTTGCGGGTCACATCGCCGCCGTAGCACTTGGCCAGCACGTTCTTGCGCAGCGCCTTGACCGTGGTGCGGGCGACGATCTGGCTACCGATGGCCGCCTGGATGGCGACCTCGAACATCTGCGGATGAATCAGTTTCTTCAGTTTGACCGCCACCTCGTGGCCCCGGCGCTGGGCCTGGTCGCGATGGACAATCGCCGACATCGCGTCCACCCGCTCGCCGTTGATCAGCACATCCAGCTTGACCAGCGGCGCGGCCTGGAATCGGTCGAGGCTGTACTCGAACGAAGCGAAACCACGGCTGACCGATTTCAACCGGTCGAAGAAATCCAGCACCACCTCGCTCAGCGGCAACTCGAAACTGAGTTGCACGTGGCCGCCGGCGTAATGCAGGCTGCGCTGCGCGCCGCGCTTTTCGATGCACAAGGTGATGATCGCACCCAGATAGTCCGGTGGCGTCAGGATGTGCGCTACGATGACCGGCTCGCGGACTTCGGCGATTTCGTTGGCCGGCGGCAACTTGGCCGGATTGTCGATTTTCAGGATTTCGTTCCGGGTGGTGAGCACCTCGTAGACCACGGTCGGCGCGGTCGTCACCAGATCGAGGTTATATTCCCGCTCCAGCCGCTCCTGGACGATTTCCATATGCAGCAGGCCCAGGAAACCGCAGCGAAACCCGAAACCCATCGCTTGCGAGGTTTCCGGCTCGAAATACAGGGACGCATCGTTCAGGCGCAGTTTCTGCAACGCCTCGCGCAGGTTGCCGAAGTCGTCCGAATCGGTGGGGAACAGCCCGGCAAACACCCGGGGCTGAATTTTCTGAAACCCCGGCAACGGCTCCGCCGCTGGCCGATCCGCTCCGGTAAAGGTATCGCCCACCGGCGCCCCGTCGATATCCTTGATCCCGGCGATGATGTAGCCGACCTCGCCGGCGCTCAGGCTGGGTTGTTCGCTGCGCTTGGGGGTAAAGACGCCGACCGCTTCCACCTGAAAAGCCCGGCCGGTGGACATCACCTGAAGCTTCTGCTTGGGGACGATCTGGCCGTCCACCACCCGCACCAGCGAGATCACGCCGACGAAGTTGTCGAACCAGGAGTCAACGATCAGGGCCTTGAGCGGCCCATTTGGATCGCCTTTGGGGGCCGGAATGCGCGCGACGATCTCCTCCAGCAGTTCCACCACCCCCAGGCCGCTCTTGGCGCTGACCCGCAGGGCGTGACTGGCGTCCAGGCCGATGATGTCGCCGATTTCGTGCGCCACCCGCTCCGGATCGGCCGAGGGCAGGTCCACCTTGTTGAGCACCGGCAACACTTCCAGATGCTGCTCGATAGCGGTGTAGCAATTGGCGACGCTCTGCGCCTCAACGCCCTGGGCGGCGTCCACCACCAGCAGCGCACCCTCACAGGCCGCCAGCGAGCGGGACACCTCGTAGGAGAAATCCACGTGCCCCGGCGTATCAATGATATTGAGCTGATAGGTGCGGCCATCGCGGGCCGGATAGCGCAGCGACACGCTTTGCGCCTTGATGGTGATCCCGCGTTCCCGCTCCAGGTCCATCGAATCGAGCACCTGCTCGGCCATTTCCCGTTCGCTCAAACCGCCGCAGATTTGAATGAAGCGGTCGGCCAGCGTGGATTTGCCGTGGTCGATATGCGCGATGATCGAAAAATTGCGAATGTGATCCATGAATGCCACTACAGGTCGGCCGTCGGGCGCGTTCCCCGCCATTCAGCGGCCACGGCCTAGACAGGAAAGCCTCCGCCACCCCTCGGGTTCGGAGGCTTGCGAGCGCTCGTTAGATTTCACAAAGTGGGGAGATTATAGCGTTATCGCCCCGAAGAAAGCATGGTCGCAACCATCGGTGCGGCATCCAGCCGCCGCATCACCACTGGCTGAAACCGGGCATCGCTCCGCAAACGCCGGGATACGACGCGCGCCGCCAGGAATCCTAAACCCAGACCCACGGCGCCTGCCAGAATCACCGGCTCCTCGCCCGCCCCGGCGAACGCGGCCTGCCCCAACAGGGCGCCAGCCAGCAGCAACGCCAGCGGCAACAGGTAGACCAGCAACGATCCATGCAGCAGCGCACCTTCCGCCAAGCCCACGATCACCGCATCGCCCGGCCGCAGCGACAAGGTTGAAAGCGCCCGCACCCGCGTCCGCCGCTCGCCCCAGACCTTCGCCAATGTCGTCGCGCCGCAGCCTTCGCTGGCGGAACACGCACCGCAGGCCGACCGGCGCCGGGTTTCCACCCAGGCGTAGCCATCGCCAGCTTCCACCACGACCGCCGATTCCTCGATCATGGCTTGCCGACCTCGGGCGCGTACTGGATTGAAACGGCGATGCGTTGCACGGTCGCGGCCGGCGCCTCGCCAACCACCAGGACCTGGTGACCGCTGATCACCGTGCCGAAGGCGTTCATCGAGCCAAGCTGGGAACTGCCCTGCAACAGCGGTGGCTCCCCTTCCAGCCGCTCCAGAAACACCGAGATGGTCGCCAGACCATCGGCAAACACGATATGCTCGGTCGGGTGGCGGCCCGATGCCTCGGTGAAGCGGTTGTGGGACACCTCGGCGAAACCTTCCGGCAATTGCTCTACCCGCCAGGCCGATTGCGTCACCGGTTCTCCCTTGGGAACCCGATCATGCTTGGCGTTTGAACCCGGTTCCGCCGCGGCATGTTCCGGGACCAGCGACGGCGCAGCGAAAGCGGCGTCGTCAATTGGGGGATTGAGCTGCAAATCGGTGAACATCAGTTGTTCGACCGGATACCCTCGCTCGTCTAGCAGTGCCGAGCGCAGCGCCAGACCGTTGCGCCGGTCCAGCCACAGCCGGTAACCGAACCGCCAGGGATCGCGTGGCTTGATGGCGATCACCTGCGCCTCCAACCCGGCGATGCGGTCCTCGCCCAGCATTTGCAATTCGTAATGGCTTTCCAGTCGGCCCAGCTCCCGGGGCAGGGATAACGGGAACGGTGAACGCCGGTAGTCGCCGCCGGTGAACGTAGCCTGTTGCTTGGGTAATAGACAGATGACGTTGTCGTTCGCGACCACGATCTCCCGTAGCGGGCCGCTCAACGAAACCAGCCGCTGCCGTTCACCTTGGGGGCCACCACCATGAATGACGCGCATGGCTTCCATATGGGGTCCCTGCACGTAAATGAAGGTGCCCTGATAGTTCAGGGTCTTGGCGGAGTCCAGCATCCGCTCCAACCATTGCCTGGCATTCTCGGGGGTGACCGGTTGCGTTCGGCTGATCGGTGGCAGCGAGCCGGCGGCAAGCGCCAAAACCGCGCAATACAGGAGCCTGCGCTTCATGCGTGATCTTAGCGACCGGGCTGATAACCGACCATGCGCACGTAAGGCAACATGCCGTTGACGCTGCTCATGGAGGCATAGCCATTATGATTGACCAGATAATGATTCAACCGCGCCTCGACCGGTTCGCTAGCAGGATCGGCTGACCGGTTGGTCGCGACGGTCTGGATGGGGAGCGGAGCGATGGGAACGGAAAGGGTGGAGGTCGTGGCAACGAGTGGAGCGGCGGGTTGAAGGATGTCGGTCTGATTCAGTTTGAGCCCAAACAGGGCCATCAGCGCTACCGAGGCAGCCAGCCCGAAGCCGGTGACCGGCTTGTACCAGGCGGGCAGCGGCCTGGCGACAGGTTGGGGCAGGGGTTCGGCTTCGATGGCCTGGCGGATGCGGGTGGCGAAATCGGTATCCAGCACCGCCGGCAAATGGCCTTGCATCACGTCGCTGATCAAGTGATACCGTTCCCAGCGGTCGCGCGCGTCGTCATCCCGATTTAATCGGCGCAGGACCAGATCGATTTCCATGTCCACCAGTTCATCGTCGACCAGCGCCGAAAGCTGGCTCGCCGCGACGGGAACACCGTCGGCGAGTGGCGCCCGTAATTCAGCCGTGTTATCAGCCATGACTCTATCCCGAAACTAATGCAGTAGTGGATGCAGTTTGGCGTCGATGGATTCGCGCGCCCGGAAAATCCGCGAGCGCACCGTACCGATCGGACACCCCATGGTTTGAGCGATTTCCTCGTAACTCATTCCCTCGAGTTCCCGCAGAGTGATCGCGGTGCGCAAGTCGTCGGGCAGATCCTCGATCGCCCGGAACACGGTCTCCGCGATTTCATCCTTGAGCAACAATCGCTCGGGTGTTTCGTATTCTTTCAGCAGGGATTCACCTTCGTATTGTTCGGCGTCATGAGCGTCGATGTCGGAACCCGGCGGCCGGCGGCCCTGGGCGACCAGGTAGTTCTTGGCCGTGTTGATGGCGATCCGGTACAGCCAGGTATAGAACGCGCTGTCGCCGCGAAAACCGGGCAGCGCGCGGTAAGCCTTGAGGAACGCTTCCTGGGACACATCCAGTGCTTCGCTGGGATCATGCACATAGCGGGAGATCAGTTTGATGATCTTGTATTGGTACTTGCGCACCAGCAGATCGAACGCACTTTTATCGCCTTTTTGCACCCTGAGGACCAGATCGCGGTCCAGATGACCCTCGCCCATCCGGGCAGACCCCTTTCGACTCAATGGCAATCTCCCTGCAACCATGACGGTAGACCAACGCCCGTTTCGTTAGTTCGCGTACTTGCCGGGATGTTATAGTGTGGACATGCGGTGGCGGGACGAGCGCGCGGCGCTGATGGAACCAGCCGCGCGACGCTGTCGCCCGCCACGATACCCCATTCAGAGAGCCGCTCACAAGCCATGACCACCTCTCCTCTTTCCACCGATATTCTGATCATCGGTAGCGGCGCCGCCGGTCTGAGCCTGGCGGTGCGCATGGCCGATTCCGCCCGCGTCGTGGTGCTGGCCAAGGGTCCACTGTCCGAGGGCAGCACGTATTACGCCCAGGGCGGGGTGTCAGCGGTGCTGGATGTCAGCGATTCGGTCGAGTCACACATGCAGGATACGTTGATCGCCGGGGCGGGCCTGTGCCATACCGACACCGTTCGCCTGACGGTGGAGCATGGCCGGGAGGTAATCGAATGGCTCAGCGCGCGAGGCGTACCCTTCACCAAGGAACCCACTACCGACGGCCACGTGGATTACCACTTGACCCGCGAGGGCGGCCACAGCCATCGGCGGGTCGCGCATGTCGCCGACGCCACCGGCCGCGCCATTCAAACCACGCTGGAG
>JBDHRD010000053.1:0-17490 GCA_039807425.1 Candidatus Contendibacter sp.
TGGAAGTTCTGCCGGTTGAAGTTGGCATTCTGGAAATTTACCCGGTTGACGTTCAGGTGCTGGACGTAATTCCGGCTGATGTTGATGTTACGGTTGATGTCGATGTTCGTGTCTCCATGCCAACCGCAACAACCCCAGCCGCCCCACCAATTCGAGGCGGCCGCACCGGCGATGAACCCGAAAGTCGCACCGGCCAGGAAATTCCACGCGCCGTAACCGGGATCGTAGACCGGCGCATAGCCGTAGGTGACCGGCGCGGGATAGTAATAGACGGGCGCGACATAGGGCGGATAGACGTAACCGGTGCCGTAGACCACCGTGCCGCCGGCGACGTAGGTTCCGGTGTAGCCCGGTGTATAGCCCACGTACACGACTTCCGGCGTCGATTCGTACACCCGCACGTAAGTCGCGTTGTACACAGGGCTGCTCGGCGGTATCTGGTAAATCTCCTGGGGCACCGAGGTGGCGACCTGGTAGCTGCCGTCCGGCTGGGCCGACTGATACCAGACCGCCCGGTCCACGGCATAGTATTGGTCCTGCGCCTTGATCACTGGCGTGGTGGTATTGACGGCGTACTGCAAGGAGGTGCCCTCGATGGGGCGAAACTCGGGCTTGCCGTCGTAGCTGATCTTGACCGTGGCCTTGCGGGAGACAGCCGCGGTCACCGGAATCTGGGCTTCGGCGACCGCCTCTTTGGCTTGGGGGGTATCCGGTACGAAGGCCAGTACGTGCCCTTTCACCGAAGCCGGCGGTATCCGGTAAAAGCCTGCCGGCAATTTGTTGGGCGCGACGTAGGTCCACGGCCCGTTTTCCAGGGATGGGCTGGCGAACCAGCGGCCGGACAGCAACACGTAGTATTGCTGGGCGCCCGCCGTCTGGAAGACATCGCGCCCGCTGTTGCTGAGATAGAGCAGATCGGCGCCCTCCAACGGCGCGAATTGGGGCGGACCGTCGGCGACGATGAGTTCGGTGGGTTCGGTCGCCACCACGACTTGCGGAACGGTCTCGGCCTTCAGGGTCGCGGGCTTCACCTGGGTCGGCACTTCGGCCTCGGCGATCTTTTTGGCCGTCGCCGCGACCAATGCGGGCGGGGATTCCAGGGTCTGCCACGGGCCTTTGACCTCTGG
Source organism: Candidatus Contendibacter sp. (assembly GCA_039807425.1). Classification (GTDB taxonomy): domain Bacteria; phylum Pseudomonadota; class Gammaproteobacteria; order Competibacterales; family Competibacteraceae; genus Contendibacter. The sequence goes on from JBDHRD010000053.1 coordinate 1,128, forward strand.
CGCCACGAACCAGAAGGCATCGCCGGTGAGGTAGTATTTGCTGTCAGCCGGATCGAACAACAACACGAACGGGGTGTTCACCACCCGCTTGATCGGAAAACCCTCCACATCGCGCAGGATGGGTTCGCCGTCGATCAGCACGAGCACCGAGGGAACCGTGGCGAAAATGATCCTGGGCGGCGCGTTATTGAAGTTGGCGCCGGCCTTGACTTTCTCCACCTCCGCCAGGGCGGCCAGCAGCCGATCCAGGGACATCGTTGGTTTCGGCCAACCGGCGATCTCCCGGTCCAGAAACGCCGCGAGCCGGCGCTCCTGCTCCGGCTGGGCATTGGGAAACTGGGTCTTGGTGACCTTGATCTCCTGGAATTCCACCATGCGTTTGTCGCGGTCGGTGGCGACTCGACTATCGAACCACACCACCCCGAACACGGGCGCTTTCATGTCGGGTTTTTGCACCGACACGGCAGCCATAACGGTCGCTTTGTCACCCTGGAAGGATTCCAACTGCGGCTGATAGATGACGACCTTGCCCTCCTTGGCCTTGATCTCCCGGGGCCACTGATCGGCCGCGCTGGCGGCCTGGCCGACCAGGATCGCGACGATCAGGAGCAGCAGCTTGGCCAACTCTGGCGCTGGCCAATGGGTGGATGATCGCTGGCGGGAAGCAGGATTCATGGTGGTTGCCTCGATCAAAGGCGATGCCGCTCCGGCGGGGTATCCTCGTTGGTGATGACGAACACGTCGTCCACTTCGGCGACGCGGAAGACTTGCGGCTTGCGGGCGGCCGGGAGATCGCTTTCGCTCAGGCCGGAGCTTTGCAGCAGATGCGCGCGGATAGCCGGATCATTCAGCGCCTTCCGGTCATCCTCCAGCCATTCCCGTACTTGCGGATCCTGCGCCTGGAAAATATGCGCCTCCTGGTGGCCGCGCCCCAGCATCGCATAGACCGGCGGGTTGCCGACCTGCATGTACTTGGTGTAACCCCGCCCTTCGTACCGCCGCACGATCTCGGCCACGCTGGCCGGCGTCTTGCTTTCGGCCTCGTAGGAAGGGCCGCGTTCGAGCCGGTTGCCCTTTTCCAGCAGGTAGCTCTTCAGGGACTTGATGATGGCGGCAAGATCGGTGGTTGGCTTGATTTTTTCGCTCATGGCAAGTTCTCCAGAAAAATGGTTCCACCCTATCGGGGTGGTAATACCGGTTCTCGATAGGTTTTATTGGAACGTGTGATCCGTAGATCCGTAGGATGCGGTGAGGGACAAGCCGCATCAACGGCATCGTTGGTGATCGATGCGGTTCTCTTCGTTCACCGCATCCTACGGCTTCATTCCAACCTACCTGGTAAAAGTCACAACCTACCAGGAATTGGTATAAGGAATTCGAGCAACCCTCAGCGGGTCGAGTACAGCAGGCGATTGGCCTCCTTGAAGAAATCCGGTTGCGGCAACAGTTCGCTGCTGGGAAACCGGACGAACAGCGCGGTGACGCGGCGGTCTTTCCCCATCACGATTTCCTGGAAGGTCATCGAGTTGGCGACTCGCCCCGAGTCGGCGGGTACCTTGGTGTTGGTGTGGTCCAGAGTGAGCGCCACCGATTCCAGTTGCAGGTATTTTTCCGGTTCGCTCAAGGTGGCGGCCACTTTGGCGAGATGCTGGTCGAGCGTGGCGGTATCCGCGCGCAGCTCACCCAGTTCGGTTTCGAGGTTTCCAAGCTGCTGTTCGAGGGCGTTCAAATCGACCGATTCCTGGGTGGCCGGTCCCGCCAGGGATTCAAAACCGACCTGGGCTTTTTTCAGGAGGTTGGCCTTTTGCAGGAGCAATTTGCGTTGTTGCTGTTCCAGTTCCGTCTTTTGGACCCGGGTGGCGGTCAGGCGATTCAGGGCAGTGGCGATCAGGTAATCGGCCGCGCGCCGCATCAGTTCCCGGCGGGTGGCCTGCTCGTTGTCGGTCAGGAAAACCACCCGGTGGTCGCAGAAGTTGACGACGATTTGCGGTACGTCCCGCCGGAGGATGTCCCCATCCATCTCGATCCCGAGCACGTTCTTTTCGATCCGGATCGCGCCGAGTCCGGCGAACAGTTCCGCTGGCAAGGGGTCGGGCGCCTGTTTGAGGTAGTTGCGGGTACCGTCGCCGAAACTCAATACTTCCCGCAGCGTCTCGGGCGAGGCGAACAGGGCGCGCAAGCGGGAATCGGTCATGTAACCCTGCCGGTCGGCGGTGATGGCGGGCGGGAGGGCATCGACGAACTTCACCACGAAGTCGATGGTTCGCTCCACCGGCTCCCACAACTTGCGCCGGTAGTGGCTGACCGCCCGCAGGCGGGGATCAGTGCCATCCACCACCCGTTCGATGCCTCTGAGCATCAGCTCCTTGTCGAATTTGCCGGGTTGGGTGGCGCCGGAAAAAATGGAATGCAGAAGACGAAATGCCATGGTGGTTCTCCCGAAACGTCAATCAGTCGCCGCGCGCCAATCTCGGTTGTAACGCTCCTGGCGGGCGGTGGTTAACCGGCTGGCTCGACTGGCGAGAACCGCCATAAGCCAAACGGGGCGCGCTGGCATTTCATCCAACATAAATCCAGTATTCCTTCCCTATTTTCGTCCGTGCTTTCCGGGTCTTCCGTGGACCAGTCAGGCCATGATGTTCACGCCGCCGTCCACGTAGATCGTGCTGCCGGTCAGGCGACGGGCGTAGGGCGTGGCCAGGAAGGCGCAGGTGAAACCGACGTCCATGATGTCCACCAGTTCGCCGAGCGGCGCTCGCGCCACCGCCTCGTTGAGCAGCAGATCGAAGTCCTTGAGCCCCGAGGCCGCGCGGGTCTTGAGCGGGCCGGGCGAGATGGCGTGAACGCGAATCTTCTGATGCCCCAGTTCATACGCCAGGTAACGGCAGGACGCTTCCAGCGCCGCCTTCACCGGCCCCATCACGTTGTAGTTCGGCGCGACCTCGGTCGAACCGTGGTAGGTCATGGCGAACATCGTGCCGCCCTCGGTCATCAGCGGCGCGGCCAGCTTCGCCATGCGGATGAAGGAGTGACAGGAGATGTCCATCGCCTTGGCGAATCCTTCCGCCGAGCAGTCGATCAATCCGCCCTGCAAGTCCTCCTTGGGCGCAAAGGCGATGGAGTGGACCAGAATGTCGAGCCGGCCCCATTGTTGGGTAATCGCCTCGAACAGCGCTTCGAGCTGACCGGGCTGGCTGACATTGAGCGGCATGAAGATCGGCGCTTCCAGCGCTTTTGCCAACGGTTCAATGTAGGGTTTCGACTTTTCGTTGAGATAGGTGATCGCCAGGTCCGCTTCCACTTCGCGGAACGCCTTGGCGCAGCCGTAGGCGATGGAATATTCGTTGGCGATACCGGCGACCAGCGCCTTCTTGCCCTTGAGCACGGGACGGGGAACTTCAATGGCCATGAGGGGGTTCTCCTGATTGGATGGGCGTGGGTGCGAAGGTCACCTGGTCGCAGGGGCGGCGAGGCAACCTCCGCACGGCGGCAAGCTTACTTTTCCATCGTAACCGTGATGCCGCTGGCCGATCCCACGTTCAACTGCAAGCCCTGGGTTCGCGACTCCAGGCGCATGATCACGCCGTTCTCGTTCTTGAGCTGCAACCCACCCACGCCACCGCCCAGTGCAATTCCGACATCCAGCTTGGTGTAGGTGCCGGGGAATTTCGAGACATCTTTCAAATCATAGACCTCGCCGGCGGCGCTCATCTTCGAAATACCCACGTTGACGCCCGCCGTCAGGCCACCGATCTTGAAGGGGTACTGTTTGTCTTGGAACGTCAGCGTGCCACCGCCGGCGCTGCCGCCCAGAATGACGGCGAACTGGGTCTCCTCGATCGTGACCGTCCCGGAGGGCTTCCTGGCATCCGCCGCCAGCGCCAGACTGCTGACCAACAGTGTAGTGGCCAGCAGGGCTGGGCCAGTCATTTTACGAACATGTTGCATCATCGGATTTTTCCTCGTTTAAGTCAGGGCAGTTAGCGAAATTCCGTCGGGTTATATCGCCCCAGGCTCGCCCGACGGACTGGCCAGGACTGATGGCTGGCAAGTCAAGATCATAGCTGATAAACGACTTTCGCTCATGACGCCACCGCCTTGCTGGCGCTTTGCCGCCGTGCCTGGGCGACCAGGGCCGCTACCGCGCAGGAAGCCAGCCGGGTGGTCACCGAATCGGCGCGGCTGGTGAGGATGATCGGCGCCCGGGCGCCGAGCACGATGCCGGCGGCGTCGGCGTCGGCCAGGAAGGTCAGGCTCTTGGCCAGCATGTTGCCCGCTTCCAGGTCGGGCACCACCAGAATGTCGGCCATCCCCGCCACCGGCGAGTCGATTTTTTTGATCCGGGCGGCCGTGAGGTCGATGGCGTTGTCCAGCGCCAGCGGACCATCCAGGATGCCGCCGGTGATCTGCTTGCGGTCGGCCATCTTGCACAGGGCGGCGGCTTCCAGCGTGGATTGGACCTTGGGGTTGACCGTCTCCATCGCCGACAGAATCGCCACTTTTGGCTGGTCGAGGCCCAGGGCGCGGGCGAGGTCGATGGCGTTCTGGACGATGTGGACCTTGTCTTCCAGGGTCGGGAAGATGTTGATCGCGGCGTCGGTGACGATGATCGCCCGATCCAGGCTCGGCACGTCCATGATGAAGGCGTGGCTAATGCGGCGCTCGGTGCGCAGGCCGGTCGCGGTCCGCACCACCGCGCCCATCAGTTCGTCGGTGTGCAGGCTGCCCTTCATCAGCATCTCGGCCTTGCCTTCGCGGGCCAGTTGCACCGCCAGATCAGCGGCGGCGTGGCTGTGCGGCGCATCGACGATCTCGTAGCGCGACAGATCGAGCTGAAATTGCGCCGCCACGGCTTCGATCTTGGCGCGTGGCCCCACCAGGATCGGCTGTAGAATGTCCAGCTCGGCGGCTTCCACCGCGCCCTTGAGCGAGGTTTCGTCGCAGGGGTGGGCAACGGCGGTCGGCGTCGGCGTCAGGGCTTGGCACCGGGCGATCAGCCGTTCGTATTTCTCGTGCTTGCGTTCCATGGGTTTTTCCTCCTGTCGCTGCCGGTCAGTCGGCCTTGGTTGAACCTTTTTTCGCCGGTTCGGCCATGGCGAACAGCTTCTCGATCTCGGCCAGCCGCTTGGCCCGCTCACCACTGACTTCGCCGACGGCGGACACGACTTGACGGATTTTGCCGAGCGCATCCGCACGGACGGCGGCGTCGGCGGGCAACATCTTGGGAATCGCGGCCAGCGCGCCGTCGCGGTCGAGCAGCAACGCGAAGAATTGCTCGCGCAGGATGCGCTTGAACTCCTCCAGGGTGATCTCACCATGGCCAGCGGCCCGCATCTGGCGCAGTACCTCGAAGGCGCGCTCGTCGACGCCCGATCCCGCCATGCCGATATAGACCAGGCTGCGAATGGCCGCCTCGCGCGGGCCGCCCTCGGCGAGGCGGGCCTTGAGTTCGGTGATCCGTTGCTGGATGAGGGCGAGTTCTTCCGGTTCCAGACCAGGACGCCGGCGCGGCGGTTCGTCCGAGGCCCGCAGGCCGACCAGCGCCTGCAAGAGCGGCGCGCTATAGATCGCCAGGAAAATTTGCTCCATGCCGCGATCCCGCAAATCGCGATAGCCGTCGAGCGCGGCGATGATCCCCGCCGAGATCATGGCCTGCACTTGGAGCAGAGGATTATCGGGTGAAACCGGTCGGCGCTGCTGGCGGACCTGCTCGGCGAGCTGGGCGATTTGCCGCATCAGCGGGTTGCGGTCCGAGAACAGCTCGTAAGGCAATTCGGACGGATTCAGCTTGTGCAGCCACTCGGCGGTCTGCGTGCTGGCGAATGCCTGAACGAAGGGCTGGAACAGGGTGCGATACAAACCGAGATTGATTTCCGAGACGCGTCGGGCGGTGGCGAAGCGGAGTTCGTTCTCCGCGCTGGGCTTAACGATGGCGCGCAGATCAGCCAGGGTGCGCGGTTCGAAGCGCACGATCCAGTCGCCGCTGACCAGATCCGCATGAGCGGTGTCCGCGGTCTTGGGGGTCATGACCGCTTCGTACAAGCCGGGCGGCAGCACGTCGATCAGGTCGATGTTGGACGAAAATTCCTGATGCTCTTTTTTGGCGACGCCGCCGGACACGAAGATGCCCAGATGGCCGATGCTTTCGTGGATCGCGTAAATGATCGTCTGGTCCTGGGCGCGGAGGTCGTCGTCCTTCTGGTACAAATCAACGATCCAGCCCAGCGCCTGCTGGGGTGGGGTAATGTTGTCGCCCTTGGAGCAGAAACAGAGGATCGGCGAGCGAATGTTGCGCAGGTCGATCCGCACGCCGTCGCTGGTGACAATCTCGGCGGTGGCCAGCCGGTTGCCGACGAACAGTTGATCGACGATCCACTGCATTTCCTCGGCGTTGAGGTTGACGTGGCCGCCCCACCATTTCTCGAATTCCAGGAAGCGCGGCCCCTCGGTGTCCACCTTCGACCAAAGATCGTAGTTCTTGGTCCAGAGGGTGTTGGCGGGATTGAGGTTCTCGAAGTTTTCGACCAGATGGGCGCCGTCGAACTGGCCGGCGCCGAGATCGCTGGTCAGCGCGGTCAACCAACTGCCGCCGTACAGGCCGCCGGTGTAACGCATCGGGTTTTCCCCCTCGACGCCGGCCCAGTAGGACAGCGGCGAGCCGGGGATGATGAGCGGGCCGAACAGTTCCGGCCGGGTCGCCGCCACCATCAGCACCGCCCAGCCGGCCTGGCAGTTGCCGATCACGCAGGGTTTTCCCTCGGCCTGGGGATGCAGTTCGATGACCTTTTCCAGGAATTTGGCCTCGGCGCGCATGATGTCTTCAATGGTCTGGCCGGGCATCGGGTCGGGACTGAAGCCGACGAAGTAGCAGGGATGGCCGGCGCGCATCGCCACGCCGAGTTCGCTGTCAGCCTTGAAGCCGCCGATGCCCGGACCATGGCCGGCGCGCGGATCCACCACGACAAACGGGCGCTTTTTCAGGTTGATCACCACACCTTCCGGTGGCTTGACCCGTACCAGCCCGTAATTGACCGGCCGGTCGAAGGTCCGGCCATCGAGCACCAGCTCGGCGTCAAAACTGAGCACGTGCGGCACCGCCTTGGCCCGCTGCTGGTAATACTCGTCGCTGCGCTGGCGCAGCACGTCCCAGAACAGGATGGTGCGCTGCCAGCCGTCGATCCAGTAATCCGCGACTTGCTGAGCCAGCGCGGGCAAGGCGGGCTGGGTGGAAAGAGTGGAGAGGGATGGGGATCGGTCGGTCATGGTGAACCTCTTCAGGGATCGGGGTGACTATTTTCCAGCAGTCGATGGCGCGAAGCCCGTGACTGGATTGAAGCCGGCGAGTTGTGCATTCACGACCGCAAAAAGCAACGCTACCGCCACCACGGAGATACCGACAGCCATTAGGTCATGCGGAAGTCCATGGAGAAGCGGTAGATGGGCAGGGTGGATAAGGCGCCGTGCGCCGCATCCACCCCGAGAAGGGGCTGGTGAATGCGCTGCGCTGATCCACCCTACCATTTGCTAATCCAGGCTGGTTGAAGCACTAGCCACCAGCCAGATGCTGATGCCTCGAATCGGGGCTGTCTCAGCGATTCATCAGTAGCGGTTGATCCAGCCGCCGCCACCATAACCACGGCGGTTGATCCAGCCGCCGCCACCGCCGCCATTGACCCACCCGCCGCCACCGTAACCGCGTCGGTTGACCCAGGCGCCGGCGCTGGATTGCTGGGGAACCGTCAACCCACCCCCCAGCAGTACCCCGCCAATCACCGCCTGCGACCACTTGCCCAGGCCGCGCAGAAAGGTGCGTCGTTCCTGTACCTCGGGGACATCCGTAAGTTCGAGAGGTTGCGTATTCTGTTGATCGGTCATGGCCGTTCTCCGCTCACTGGACTTGCTTCGGGGCCACCGGCGCCGCGCCTTGCGGCGGTGGAGCAGCCTCGCCACCGGTCAGGTTGGAAAAGTGCAGGGTCTGAAACTTCCAGCTACCCTTTTGCTGCTTGAGCACCGCCGAGACATTCAGGACGTACTCCCGCGTCTGGCCAGCCGGGGTAACGTCCTGCATATTGCACGAGGCGACCAGCCAAGCCACATCGCCCTGGTGACCGCCGGAGATGTCCGGACATTGATGTTTCAGCGATCCCGCCTTGAAATCCTTCAAAAATTCCTTGTAGGCGGTTTCAACCTCCGCCTTGCCCTTCCAGAACTCGCCGGGGCCAGTCCCCACCATGGCGATAGCAGGATCGTCGGCATAGAGTGACAGCAAGGCCTTGAGATCCTGCTTGTCCATGGCCTCGTCATGCTGTTGCAGCACGGCCTTGATCTCTTCCTTGACTTTGTCGGTCTCCGGCGGTTGGGCCGCCCAGGCCGGCGCCGTCAAAGCCAAGCCCAGGGTCGCGGCCAGCAAACCGCGATGGTTTCGGAAGCAATGCTCGTTCATTGATCTTTGATCCTCGTTGGTTGATAACGCCAAAATTTCGATTAGGCCAGGGTTTCGCCCGCGTGACCGCCAGCCTTCAAAGCGGCTGGCCGGTGGCTTTGCCACGCGACGAAGGTGCGTCCACCTTCGATTCAGGATGGTAGTTATTTCCTGAAACCAGGCTGAACGCACCTTCGTCTTGGCCCCGCCGCGCCTGCCAGGCGAATTCGAGGCCATGGGTTTCGGTGATGGTTCGGAAATCCAGCGAGGGCGGCTTGGCCGCCATTTCCATCAATGCCACGAGATGGGTGAAACGCTCGGAACGCAGCATGGAACGCAGATTTTCTTCCCCATCCCAGATTTCGCTGTAATAGAGACACCGATGATCGCTGCTTTCCGCGAAAAGATGGGCGTCCAGGCAGCCGCGCTCCAATCGGGCCAGCCGCGCCAGCGACTGCAATGCGGCGACCAGCGACTGGATTCGCCGCGAATGAGCCTGAAGAGAAAGACGCAGTTCGATCATGCGTTTGGCCGAGGCAGGTCCCGTGCCAACCGGATTGAAATGCGATTTTGAATAATAAGGCTAATTAAAATAATGCCTTATGTTGGTTTATCAACGTCAGCGATCCTTCCGGGAACGAAAGGATCATCCGAAATACCGTCGATTTCCGAAATATCGGAGTCTAGCGAGATGACTGGCAACGCCGGCTATTCAATTTGCTGGCGGGCCGCTTTCCACCGGGACTGGCCCGGCGTCCGGGTTGGTCGCCACCCAGCCCATGAAGAGCTGATAGCCCAGCGCCAGCAGCGTAGCGCCGACGAACATCCCCAGGATGCCCGCCGTCGCCATGCCGCCCAGCGCGCCGAGCAGAATGACCGGCATCGGTGCATCGACCCCCCGTCCCAGCATCAGCGGTTTTAGCACGTTGTCCGCCATGCCCGCCAGGAACAACAGCACGGTGTAGGCGAGCGCCGCCGCATTGCCGTAATCGCCGCTCGACCAGAGGTAGATGATAGCGGGCAGGATCACGATCAGCGCTGGCAACTGGGCGATGCCGAGGACCAGCACGATCCCCGCCAGCGCGCCTGCCCACGGAATGCCAGCGACCAGCAGGGCCAGGCCGACGATGATGGCCTGGATAAAGGCCACGCCGATCACCCCCTGGGCGACGGCGCGAATGGTCGCCGTGGACAGTTTGATTAATTCGCCGCCGCGAGCGGCGCCGGCGATGCGCGCGGAGATTGCCCGGCTGCCGCGACCGCCTGACTGCCCGAAGGCCATGATGATGCCGGCAATGATCAAGGCGGCCAGAAACTGCAACAATCCGCCGCCGATGCTGGCGACGAAACCCAGGACCGTTTTCGCCAGTTCGCCGATCTTCGGCTGCATGCCTTGCACCAGCGCCGGCAGATTCGCATGGGCCTTCGCCCACACGTCGTGGAGTTGCTGGCCGACGACCGGCCAATCCTCGACGCCGGGACGCGGGGCGGGAATCCGCAGCGTATTGTTCTGCACGTCCTGGATCAGTTGATGCACCGAATCGCCCAGCGAACTCATCAGTACCGCCGTCGGGGCCACGATCAGCGCAACGCCAACGGCGACCAGCAGCGTGGCGGCCAGTCCTTGCCGGCCGCCGATTCTGCTCGCCAGGGCTTGGTGGAGCGGATAGAGCGTGACGGCCAGGATCAGCGCCCAGACCATCAGGGTCAGGAACGGAGAGAAAACCCGGTAGCACAGCCAGACCATGGCGAGAATCAGACCGGCGCGGATCAAGACATCCATTAGACGAGCGGCCAACCGCTGTTCGAGTTCGAGTTCGGGATCGGGCGCGGAGGACAGATTCATGGGTCATCTCCAGTCAATATCGTGGAACTCCGAAATGTCGAAGTCAGCGGGACGGCGGGCGACGCAGGCCGAGCTTGGCCATGCGGCTTTCCAGGGTGGTGGGCGGGAGACCGAGGATTTCCGCCGCGCCGCCCGCTCCCCGGATGCGCCAGCGGGTGGATTCCAGCACGCACTGGATATATTCGCGCTCGACCTCCGCCAGAGTGGCGAGAGGCGGGGATACCGGGATCGCGTCGACGCCCGGCGAGTCGATCCGCAGCGTGGGGCCGCGCGCCAGGATCATCGCCCGCTCGACGGCGTTGCGCAATTCGCGTACGTTGCCGGGCCAGGGATATTGTTGCAGCGCCCGCAGGCTGGCTTTGGCGATGGCCTCGACCGGCTTGCCCATGGCTTTCGAGAATTCTTCCACGAAGGCCCAGACCAGCAAGGGAATATCTTCCCGCCGCTCGCGCAACGGCGGCGCCGTGATCGGGAACACGTTCAGGCGATAATACAAATCCTCGCGGAAGCGGCCCTCGGCGACCGTCTTGGCCAAATCCCGGTTGGTGGCGGCGATAACTCGAACATCCACCTTGATCGACTTCGGGCTACCCAGCCGCTGGAGTTCTTTTTCCTGGAGCACCCGGAGCAGCTTGGCCTGGGATTCGGGGGGCAACTCGCTGATTTCGTCGAGGAAGATCGTCGAACCCTCCGCCATCTCGAAGCGGCCGATCTGCCGGGCCAGCGCGCCGGTATAGGCGCCTTTCTCGCGCCCGAACAATTCGCTCTCGATCAGCGCCGCCGGAATGGCCGCGCAGTTCACCCGCACCATAACGCGGTCGCGACGCGGACTCAGTTCGTGAATCGCCGTCGCCAACAGTTCCTTGCCGGTGCCGGTTTCGCCCAGCAGCAGCACCGAGGACGGGGTGGGCGCTACCTGTTCCACCTGCGCCAGAACCCGCAGGATGGCCGGACTTTGGCCGATGATGCGGCCGTGGCCCTGGCTGGACTTGACCTCCTGTTGGAGGTAGAGGTTTTCCTGCTGGAGTTGCGCCTGCAAGCGCCGCACCTCCTCCAGGGCGGCGCGCAGACGCGCTTCTTGGTCCCGGCGCTCGGTCATGTCGATGGAAGCGCCGACCATCCGCGCCGGCTGGCCACTAACGTCCAGGTGACAAAAACCGGTGACATGGAGCCAGCCGATAGCGCCATCGGGATGCGCGACCCGGTATTCCTCGCGGAACTCGCCGCCGTGGCGCAAAGTGTTCCGCACCGCATCCTTCACCGGGGTTCGGTCCTCGGGATCCACGCAGGCTATAAACCGCTGAAAATTTATCGGCTCGTTGGGCTGGACGCCATACAAAGCCCGCGCCCGATCCGAAGCCCAGATGTTGTCGTGGGGGATGTCCCAGTCCCACAGGCCGATATTGGCTGCCGCCGTCGCCAGCCGCATGCGTTCCTCGCTTTGTTGCAGCGCCCGGTCGGCATCCTGGCGAGCCAAGGCGTTGGCGAACACGTCGGCGATCAGGCGCATGCCACGCACCACGGGCTCCGGCCATTCGCGCTCGCCGTGCGCCAGACTGCAACCAAGCGCGCCGATGACGCAGCCGCCGACCCTCAAGGGGACTACCATGCCCGACTGGATTTGGCGGCTGGCGAATAGCTGTCGATCCTTCTCGCCCTCCGCGGGCAAGCCCGCGAGACGCGGCATCACGAACGGCTGGCCGCTCAACAAGGTTCGGGACATCAACGGCGCCTCGGCGGCCAGAGAGGGGAACAGAGGGAACGTTTCGATCCCGGGCAAGGCGAATGAGTGGGTTACGACGATATCCCGACCGTTTTCGGTCAGACGTCCCAGGGTCGACCGGTCGACCCGCAACGCTTCGACCAGGCAACGAAGGGCGTTTTCGATTTCCCGGTCCACCCGGTCGGGGGGAAGGTTGACGAAACGCGCCGACAGTTCGGCCAGCAGGGTTTCAAACCGCAACCGATCTTCGAGTTCGGCCTGGAGGTCGGCGTTGCCGGCATTCATGCGCGGCGGTATTGGCATTTCGTTCGGCTGCGACACGAGCGCACTCAGGCCGATTCGCCGAACTTCTGTCCGGTTGCGGCCAGCACCGCGCGCCAGCCGGCGCCGTTCAAGTCCAGGCGCTTCTTCTGGCTGGCCAGCAATTCGATCGGTACATGGATGAAGGCATCGTGCAGCAGGCCGATCACCAGGCCGGTCTTGCCCGCCATCGCGGCGTGGACGGCGTTGCGGGCGTAGAAATCGCAGAGCACCGAGTCCTCGGCGTCGGCATGCACGCTGCGGATCAGGTAGCTCGGATCGAAATAGCGCAGCGTCACCGGGATTCCCTCCACCTTGAAGTAACGCTCGATGCGCTCGCGCAGAAACGGCCCGATATCCCCGAGTTTGACGTTGCCCGAGGCGTCGCGCTCCTCCCCGCTGGCCGCCAGCAACTCCTGGCCGGCGCCCTCGGCCACCGCGATCAAAGCGTGCGCCCGTTCGAGAATACGCTGCTTCAATGCGGCGAGCAGGCCGTTTTCGCCATCGAGTTGCAGCGGCATTTCAGGAATCAGGGTGAAGTTCACGTCCTGGCTGGCAATGGTCGCGCCGGCGGCGATAAATCCGGCATGGCGGCCCATCAGCTTGACCAGGGCGATGCCGTTGTGGACGCTGTGGGCTTCGGTGTGGGCGCAGTGCAGGACCTTGGCGGCTTCCTCGACCGCCGTCAGATAGCCGAAGCTGCGCGAGACGAAGGCCACATCGTTATCGATGGTCTTGGGAACACCGACCACGGCCAGGGGGTGGCCACGGCGCCGGGCTTCCTGGAACAGGTCATTGCCGCCGCGCTGGGTGCCATCGCCGCCAAGGGTGAACAGGATATTGACACCGCGCTGGATCAGGTGGTCCACGGCGATGCCGACATCCACCGGCCCGCGCGAGGTTCCGAGCACGGTGCCGCCGTCCTTGTGGATGTCGTGGACGAATTCAGGCGTCAGTACGAACGGTTCCCGACCGCGCGCCGGGTCGAGCCCCTGGTAACCGTCGCGAAAGCCGAAGACTTCCTTCACACCGTAGCCGTGATGGAGTTCGAGAAACAGCGAGCGGATGACGTTGTTCAGGCCCGGACACAGCCCGCCGCAGGTGACGATGCCGGCGCGGGTTTGCGCGGGATCGAAGAACAATTTCGAGCGCGGGCCGGCGAGTTCGAACAGCAGTTCCTCCGCTGGCTGGGCGTCGAGGTCGCGGACGAGCCGGGAAGACACGCGGGCCCGGTCGCTGACCGTGCGCCGTTGAGGGGATGAAAAAAGGGCTTCGCCCAAGGTGGTGATATTCATAAGCAGGCCTCTTGGATGATCACGTCGCGCGCCCGGAAACAGTCTAGCCAGCGACCCTGGAACAGTCCAGGACCGAATCGACGAGTGGCAGGGTGGATGAGCGAAGCTAAATTTTTCGTTCGCACCGCGCTGTTCGACAGCAATCAACTTCACTCCTGCCGCTGGGTGAAAGGAGGAATGGTGCGTGCAAATGATGGTTTATCATGGTACACTGTTCCTCGTTACAAGGATTCAAATAAAGCCAAACCTACCGTGAGATAGGGGCGGAAAGTCGCGGATCCTGCAAAGATTTTCAGGACAGCCGGACTGCCGGAGACCACCCCGTCAGGGTCGTCAAGGGTAGTTCGGTTTTTTATTTTGGGAATGTGTCGATAGCAGTAGAGTATGGGGAGACGTGTCATGTTGAGCTTCGAGGATTGCGTCGGGTTGAGCGACCTGGACGAAGAGGAAATCGCGGCCATCGCCGAACACGAGCATGTGCCGGAAATCGTCGCCGCCGAAATGGGCTGCTGGCTGGTTCACGACCCCAAGGGCGAAGCGCGCATCGAGCATATCATCGAGGACGATATCCAAATGGCCAAGAGTCATGGCCATCCAGAGGAAGCACGGCACTGGAAGGAGGTGCTGGATCACTTCGTCGCCAATCATCACCATGCACTGGTCAGCGAAGCGGCCTGAACCCGCCCTGAAACCACCCTGCCCCGCCTCGCGCGGGGTTTTTCATGTGTTGCCGGCCGACGGCCAAGGCAACATCGCTTCGGCGAGAAAACCACCCAGGACCTCGGAGCGCCCCAGCCGCAGGGTCCCGCCGTATTGCCCCACAATGTCGCCAGCAATGGCCAGGCCCAAGCCGTGCCCAGCGCGGGATTCGTCGATCCGCGTCCCGCGCTGCCGCAACTCGTCCAACTGATCCGGCGGACAACCCGGTCCATCGTCCTCGATCCGCAGCCAAAGATTTGCCGCGTCCGCGCCAGCGGTCAGCCGCACTCTGGTTTCCGCCCACTGACAGGCGTTATCCAGCAGGTTGCCCAATAGCTCCAGCAAGTCGTCGCGGTCACCGGCAAACCCGCTGTCTGGCGGAATTTGGGCTTCAATGGTGATCTCGCGGTCGCGGTGAATGCGGCGCAGAGTGGCGACCAGATCGACAACCTCCCGGTCCAGCAGCACCCGCTGGCCAGGCGCCCCACCGCCCGCGATGCGCGCCCGTTTGAGTTCGCGTTCGGTCAGGGCGCGGATGTGTTGCAACTGCTGGCGGAAGTCCCGCCACGAGCCAGTAACATCGCCGTCCGGCGGCGGTTGCTCGGCGAGTTGAGTCAGAGCGGTCAGCGGAGTTTTCAACGCATGGGCGAGGTTACCCACGGCATGGCGGGAACGGCGCTGGCGCTGGTTCAGCAACCCCAGCAAACGGTTGAGTTCGGCGACCAGCGGCCGGACTTCATCCGGCGCTTCCAGCGACAGTTGCGGAATTTCCCCCCGCGCCAGTCGGGGCAGTTCAAGGCGGACCTGCTCCAATGGCGCCAGGCCGCGCCGCACGATCAGCCGTTGCAGCAACAGCAGCGCGCCGAACAGCACGCTGGCAATGACGCTAAATTGCAGCAGTAGGCGACGAAGACCGGCGTTTACCGGGGTGAAGTCCTCGGTCACGGCGATGGCGACCGGGCGATCCTGGACTCGAAAGGTGCGACCAACCAACAGCAACTGCTGTTCCTGGGGGCCGGTGACGAAGGCGCGGGTGATGCGGTCGGCAGCGAGCGGCGGCAACGACAGCTCGGCATCCCACAACGAACGGGAACAGAGTTCGCCGCTGGCGGTTTCGATCTGGTAATAGTGGCCCGAGTACGGTTGGCGAAAATTGGCCCCGATCCGGTCCGGGGCGAGTTGCGGCAGACCGCTGGCATCGAAGCTCAGGGCGGCCAGCACGGCTTCCAGATCGTGTTCCAGGCGGGCCGCGACGAACTTCTCGGCCATCTGGCGCAGTGAGTAGCCACCGACGGCGACCGCCAGGATGGTGAGCAGGGTCAGCGCCAAAATCAAGCCGGTGGACAGCCGGGCTTGCAGCGAGGTCATCCGTCCCCGGCTCCGAGGATGTAGCCCTGGCCGCGGCGGGTGACGATCAGATCGCGGCCGAACTTGCGACGCAATCGGTTGATGTAGACCTCCAGCACGTTGCTGTCGCGTTCGGTATCGAAATCGTAGACGTGCTCGGCCAGCCGGGTCTTCGACAGCACCCGGCCGGGGTACCGCATGAGGTAGCGCAGCAGACGGAATTCGGTGCCGGTCAACTCGAAGGTTTCGTCCGTGGCCAGGACTCGCGCGGTCTGGGTGTCCTCGTCCAGTTCCAGGCCGGCGACCCGCAACGGGCCGTGCGGCCGGGCGACCCCGCGCCGCAGCAGGGCCTGGAGCCGGGCGAGCAATTCGGCGACATGGAACGGTTTACTGAGATAATCGTCGGCGCCGGCCTTGAAGCCATCCACCTTTTCGTGCCAGGCGTCGCGCGCGGTCAGAATCAACACCGGAACCGGATTACCGGCCGCGCGCCAGTGGCGCAGCACGTCCAGCCCGGGACGGCCGGGCAGTCCCAGATCCAGCACTACCACGGCATAGGGTTCGGATTCGCCCATGAATTCGGCGTCCACCCCATCCGCGGCCACATCGACGGCAAAGCCGGCCTGTTCCAGTTCGGTTCGCAGTCGGCCGCTTAAGGCGACGTCGTCCTCCGCCAGCAGCAAGCGCATCGCCTATTCCTTCCCCTCCCCTTTCCGTTTGATGCGCCACAA
>JBDHRD010000054.1:0-17443 GCA_039807425.1 Candidatus Contendibacter sp.
TCCACGTACAGCGGCAACGGTCCGGCGGCGTTCAAATCCAGCACCGGAATCCCGCACGCCTTCAACCGCCGCGTGGTTGCCTCGGAACTCGATACCACGCCATCGAGGCGGTGCTTGATGCGCGCCAGAGCGTCAATAAAATAGTTGACTGTCGAGCCGGTGCCGACGCCCAAAACCACATGGTCCTCGACATACTCCAGAGCCGCTTCGGCGGCACGCTTTTTCATGTCATCGATGGACATGGATCGTTCTCCTTTCAATTCCAACACCCAACCTTCATGCACGACTACATCCAAAAGATTCTGACCGCCCGGGTCTACGATGTCGCCATCGAATCGCCGCTGGAAGCCATGAATCGGCTCTCGCGGCGGTTGAACAACCGGGCGCTGCTCAAACGCGAAGACTTGCAATCGGTGTTCTCGTTCAAGCTGCGCGGCGCTTACAATAAAATCGCCAAGCTGCCGCGCGAGGCGCTGGATCGCGGCATCATCTGCGCCTCGGCCGGCAACCACGCCCAGGGCGTGGCGCTGGCCGCCCAAAAACTCGGCGCGAAAGCCACCATCGTCATGCCCCGCACCACCCCGGCGATCAAGGTCCAGGCGGTGCGCGACCGGGGCGGCCGAGTTGTCCTGTTCGGCGATACCTACGATGACGCCTACCAGCACGCCCGCCAGTTGGAAATGGAAAAGGGCCTGATCTTCATCCATCCCTACGACGATCCCGATGTCATCGCCGGCCAGGGGACTATCGGCATGGAAATCCTGCGCCAGCATCCCGATCCCATCGAGGCGATCTTCATCGCGGTCGGCGGCGGTGGCCTGATCGCGGGGGTTGCAGCTTACGTCAAATTTCTGCGGCCCGAAATCAAGATCATCGGCGTCGAGCCGGACGACGCCGCCTCCATGCACGAAGCTCTCAAGCACGACCGCCGGGTAACGCTCGATCAGGTCGGTCTCTTCGCCGACGGCGTGGCGGTGCGCCAGGTGGGCGAGGAAACCTTCCGGCTGGCGCGGGAACTGGTGGACGACGTCGTCGTGGTCTCGACCGACGAGATCTGCGCCGCTACCAAGGATATTTTCGACGATACCCGTTCCATCGCCGAACCGGCCGGCGCGCTGGGAACCGCCGGCCTGAAAAGGTACGTGGAACGAACCGGCATCACCGGCGCGAATCTGATCGCGATTCACTGCGGAGCCAACCTCAACTTCGACCGCCTGCGCCACATCGCCGAACGGGCCGAACTGGGCGAGCGGCGCGAGGCGCTGCTGGCGGTGACCATTCCTGAACAGCCAGGCAGTTTCCGCAAGTTCTGCCAGGTGATCGGCCGCCGCTCCATCACCGAATTCAATTATCGCTATGCCGACGCCCGGCAAGCGCGGGTGTTTGCCGGCGTGCAACTGAGCGAAGGCGAGGAGGAAAAGAACCGGATCATCGAAGCGCTGCACGAACACGGCTATCCGGTGGTGGACATGAGCGACAACGAAATGGCCAAGGTACACGTCCGTTATATGGTGGGCGGCCACGCCCCCGGCATTCGCGATGAAATCCTCTATCGGTTCCAATTTCCCGAACGGCCGGGCGCGTTGCTCAAATTCCTCACTGGCATGGCGCACGGCTGGAACATCAGCCTGTTCCATTACCGCAATCATGGTTCCGACTACGGCCGGGTCCTGGTGGGCATTCAGGTCCCGGAAGCGGAACGGCCGCGGTTCGCCCAGTACATTCACGAACTCGGCTATCCGTGGTGCGACGAGACCCGCAACCCAGCCTACCAGATGTTCCTGGACGGACAACCTTAAGTGGGAAGGACCGAGCCTTTCGTGGTGGAAAACACGTGCAGCCCCACTTCCGTGACCGCCGCGTCCAGCGGCACATCCCACGGTTGCCGGACCTGTTCGGCGACACGCTGAAACTCGTAGCCCAGCCCCAGCAGCACGGGGCGGTGGCCGCGATAGTCCGGATCGCGCAGGAACGCGAAGGTGCGGTCGTAAAATCCTCCGCCCATCCCCAGGCGTGTCCCGGTCCGGTCGAAGGCGACCAGCGGCGTCAACACCAGATCCAGCCGCGAGGGCTCCAGCCATTCCTCCGGCGCAACGTCAGGTTCAGGGATATTGAACCGGTTGCGGCGCATCGGTATTCCGGGCGGGTACGGTGCGAAACGGAGCAAGCATTCACCGCCCAGAACCGGCAGATAGACCGACCGGTGGACGGCCCAGGCGCGCTCTATCAGGGGGGCTGGATCCAGTTCGCCGGCGCAGGCCCAATAACCGGCCACGCGGATCGCATCGGTCCACGCGGGCGAGTTTTCCAGCTGGCGGGCGACAGCCAGCGCCGCCCCGCGTCGCTGGGCAGGGGACAAGGTGCGACGCAGTTCGCGCAGCCGTTGGCGCAGTTCGCGTGGGTCTTCCGTCACAGGGGAATGAAGTGGAAAAACCAAGGCGACGCCATGACGTCGCCTTGGTGCCAATTAAGGAGGGCGCTCTCCACCTGTGCCGTTTAGGGCCGTTACCCTTGAACCGGGAGGTTCAAGTGGGGGAACAGAGCGGCGTATCAGGCTTTCCGCAGCAAGGCGGACCTGCACACTTACGCCGACAACCGCCCACCCTGGGTCAGATTAATTAGGATCAAGGGGTTACCCGACCCGCTACTCGAACACCGCAGGGAGCGCCCGAACTTGAATCAACCTGCGAATATTATAACTCCGTTGGCGGGATTTGGCTCAGAACGGCGTCAACTTTTTGCAATAAATCCCACAGCCGACTGTTGCGCAGGGCGTCCACCTCAGCCGCCTGCCGTTGCTGCCGCAGCAACTCGTGACTCAGATTCAGCGCGGCCATCATCGCCAAGGATTCCACAACCAGCTTCTTGCCGCTGCGATCACGAATTTCCCGCATCCTCCGGTCAAGATGGCGAGCCGCTTCCAGCAATTCCTCCCGCTCGGCGGACGGGCAGGCGAAGCGGTAGTCACCACCGGCCAGATGCACGGCCACACTAACGGTTTCCTCGCTCATGCGTTTTGCCCCAACGCTTTCAACCGCACGACCATGGCGTCGATACGGGCGTGCAATTGTTCGTTTTTCTCGCGCAGGCTATCGCGCTCGGCCTGAAGCACGGTCGCCCGCTCGTTCAGGGACTGGTTCTCCCGCGCCAGACGCTCGCACCATCGTATCAGTTGATCCAAGCGTTCAGCCAGGATCACCAGGTTGGTTTCGACGGTTTCGACCGTTTCGGGTATCTCGTCGAGGTCGTTTGCCCCGACCAGCAGTTCGCTTTCATCGACATGATCATTTTCCATTTGGTTAATATAGAGCGGCACTTCCGATCTGGTCAATTTTAATGATCTCTTTTAGCCACAATTTCGGAGTCCGGGCGTCGGATGTTAGGATGATCGTGCCTTACGCCGCCCCCATCGCTGGAGTTCACCGCATGTCCGCCGCCCACATACCCCTGTTCGAACGCCTGACCCGCCTGCTCGATCCACTCGATCCAGCGGAACTGCATGGTCTGCTGTGCGGTCTCCTTTGCGCCAATCCCATCCTCGACCGTGACCGCTGGCTCGTCCTGGCGCGCGGGGAATTGGCGGAGGGCGTGGAACTGACCGAGCCGGTTTGCGATCTGCTCGTCAAGTTGCTCGAATTTGGCGCCGCTCAACTCAATGCCGACGATGGATCCGTGACCCCATTGCTACCCAGCGACGATGCGCCCTTGCGCTGGCGGACCGAAGCGCTGGGCGCCTGGTGCCAGGGTTTGCTGTATGGGCTGGGGTTGGGCCAGGTGGAGCAGCATGGCGAGTTATCCGAGGAAAGCCGGGAATTTCTGCGCGACGCGACGGAGATCGCTCAGGTTGGCTTCGAGACCGAGGAGGCCAGCGAAGCCGATGAGGCCGCTTACGCCGAAGTGGTCGAATACCTGCGGGTCGGCCTGCTGATGATTCTGGAGGATCTGCGTCACTTGGCCGTCCCGCGTCGCTTGCACTAAATCTGGAATCTACCGATGCTCGCCCGCGTCATTCCCGCCGCCGTGTTCGCCCGCCGCCGCCGCGCCCTCCTGGAGCGCATGGGGCCGGGTTCCATCGCTCTGTTGCCCGCTGCGCCCGAGACGCCGCGCAACCGCGACGTCCACCACCCGTTTCGCCAGGACAGCGATTTTTATTACCTGACCGGCTTTCCCGAACCGGAAGCCATCGCGGTGCTCACGCCCGGCGGCGAGCATGAATTTCTGCTGTTTTGCCGCGCCCGCGACCCGCACATGGAAATCTGGCACGGTCGCCGCGCCGGGCCGCAAGGCGCGATGGAGCGCTACGGGGTGGATAACGCCCATCCCATCACCGAGATCGACAAGCGGCTGCCGCCGCTGCTGGAAAACCGCGAGCGGGTGTTCTACGCCATCGGCTATAACCCGGACTTCGACCAGCGGATGATGGGCTGGATCAACCAGGTGCGCGGCAAGGCCCGGACCGGGGTGCGGGCGCCCGTCACGTTCGTCGCGCTGGAACATCTGCTGCACGCCATGCGCCTGCGCAAGGAGCCGGAGGAAATCGCGGTGATGCGCGAATCGGCCCGGATCGCCGCCGAGGCCCATCAAAGGGCGATGCGCGCCTGCCGGCCGGGAATGATGGAATACGAGCTTGAAGCGGAAATTTTGCACACCTTCATTCGCAATGGGGCTGGCTGGGCCTATCCGTCCATCGTCGGCGGCGGCGACAACAGTTGCATCCTGCACTACACCGAGAACAACGCCCCGCTGCGCGACGGCGACATCGTCCTCATCGATGCGGGCGCGGAACTGGACGGCTACGCCTCGGACATCACCCGCAGTTTTCCCGTCAATGGCCGCTTTTCCGGCGAGCAACGGATGATTTACGAACTGGTGCTGGCCGCGCAAAAAGCCGCCATCGCCCAGGTTCGCCCGGGTTGTCACTTCAACGAACCGCACGACGCGGCGGTGCGCACCCTGACCGAAGGGCTGGCCGCACTCGATCTGTTGCACGGCGACGTGGAGGAACTGATCAAGGCCGAACAGCACAAACCGTTCTACATGCACCGCACCGGCCACTGGCTGGGTATGGACGTTCACGACGTGGGCGATTACAAGACCGGCGACGACTGGCGGCTGTTCGAGCCGGGCATGGTCACCACCATCGAACCTGGCCTGTACATCCCCGCCGGCGGCAAGATTCTGGATGCGCATTGGGTGCGACTGGGAATTCATCTGGAAACCGAACTGGACGAACGCTGGCAGCGGATCGGCGTGCGCATCGAGGACGACGTGCTGGTCACCACCGAGGGCAACGAAGTATTGACCGCCGCCGCGCCCAAGGAAGTTGACGAGATCGAGGCACTGATGCGGGAAGGGCGATGATGGCCACCGACTACGACCTCCTCATCGCCGGCGGTGGCATGGTCGGTTCGGCGCTGGCCTGCGCGCTGGGCGATGCCGACTTGAAGATCGCCGTGCTGGAAGGCGCGCCGCTGGAGCGCATTCGTCCAGGCGCGACACTGGATTCACGGGTATCGGCGATCAGCCATGCCTCGCAGCGCATTTTTTCCGCGGTCGGCGCCTGGGACGGCATGACCGCCTGGCGGGTCAGCCCGTTCCGCGACATGCGGGTGTGGGACGCCACCGGTTTTGGCCGTATCCACTTCGATAGCACCGCCATCGGTGAAGCGTTGCTGGGCTGGATCCTCGAAAATCGCGTGATTCAATTTGCGCTGCTGGAACGGGCGCGGCGACTGCCCACCGTCGAGTTGCTCTGTCCGGCGATGCTGGAAACCGTCCAGAGACTGGATGAGGGTCGCTGGCGGGTACGGTTGAACGATGGGCGCGAATTGACCACCCGGTTGCTGGTCGGCGCGGACGGTGCGGAGTCGAAGGTCCGGCAACTGGCGGGCATTAAAACCAGCGGCTGGGGTTATGGCCAGAAGGCGGTAGTCGCCAACGTGCGCACCGCCGAACCGCATCAGGAAACCGCCTGGCAACGCTTTCTGCCGACCGGGCCGCTGGCGTTTTTGCCGCTGGCCGATGGCGGCTGTTCCATCGTCTGGGCCACCCTGCCGGAACAGGCCGATGCGCTGCTGGCCCTGAACGAATCGGCATTTGCCCGGGTATTGGCCGAGGCGTTCGACCGGCGACTAGGCGCCATCGCCGAAGTGGGACCAAGAGCAGCGTTCCCGCTGCGGCTGCAACACACCCACGCCTACGTCCAGACCGGCCTCGCCCTGATTGGCGACGCCGCTCACGTCATCCATCCGCTGGCCGGCCAAGGGGTCAATCTGGGGTTGCTGGACGCGGCGACGCTGGCCGAAGTGATCCTGGATGCGGTCGCCGCCGGCCACGATTTCGGTTCGCTTAAAACGCTGCGCCGCTACGAACGCTGGCGCAAGGGCGACAACCTGTTGATGATGGGCGTGATGGACGGCTTCAAGCGGCTGTTCGGCAACAGCCTGCCACCGGTGCGATTGCTGCGCAACATCGGCCTGAATCTGACCGACGCGGCCGGGCCGCTCAAGCATCTGATCGCCCGGCGAGCGATGGGGCTGGCAGGCGATTTGCCGCGACTGGCGCGGGCGGCGGGTTGAAGTGACCGAACCGCCCGCCATCGAGGTCAAGGATCTCCGCAAGCACTACGGCCCGGTGCGGGCCGTGGACGGCATCGGCTTCCACGTCGTTCCGGGCGCCACCTGCGCCCTGCTCGGCGGCAACGGCGCCGGCAAGACCACCACCATCGCCATGTTGCTGGGGCTGCTGCTGCCGACCAGCGGCCAGATTCGCATCCTCGGCGAGGACGTGCCGCGTCATCGCCAACGGGTGCTGCCGCGCATGAACTTCTCCTCACCCTACGTGGACCTGCCGCAGCGGCTGACCGTCGCGGAAAATCTGACCGTCTACGCCCGGCTGTACGGTGTGCGCCGCGTGCGGGAACGGCTGGCGACGCTGGGGCGGGATCTCGACATTGGCGCCTTTTTCCAGCGCCCCTACGGCAGCCTGTCCGCCGGCCAGAAAACCCGTGTGGCGCTGGCCAAGGCGCTGTTGAACCAGCCGGAAATCCTGCTGCTGGACGAACCGACCGCTTCGCTCGATCCCGATACCGCCGACCGGATGCGCCGCATTCTGATGGATTATCAGCATCAGAGCGGCGCGACCCTGCTGCTGGCGTCCCACAACATGAGCGAAGTCGAGCGGCTCTGCGACCAGGTCATCATGCTGCGGGCGGGCCGTGTCGTCGCCACCGGCACCCCGCGCGAACTCATCCACCGCTACGGTCGCAAGGACATGGAAGAAGTCTTTCTCGACATCGCCCGGGGGATTCAAAGCGGCGAGGTGGTGGAATGAACGGGATTTCCCGGCGCCGGATCGGGGCGCTGGCGTTGCGCTATCTTTATCTGCTGCGCAGTTCACGGGTCCGGATCATCGAACTGGCCTACTGGCCCACGGTGCAAATGATCCTGTGGGGCTTCATCACCCGCTATCTGGCCGGTCACAGCGACGTGCTGAGCCAGGCGACCGGTCTGCTGCTGGCCGGCGTGCTGCTGTGGGACATCCTGTTTCGCAGCCAACTGGGCCTGTCGGTGGTGTTCTTCGAGGAACTGCACGCCCGCAATCTGGCGCAATTGCTCATCAGTCCGCTGCAACCCGTCGAACTGATCATCGCGTTGATGTCCATCAGCCTGGTGCGCACCCTGCTCGGTGTCGGCATCGCGGTCCTGCTGGCGATTCCGTTCTACGGCTTCAACCTGTTCGGGCTCGGCTTGCCGCTGGCAGGTTTCTTTCTCAACCTGCTGTTGATGGGCTGGGCCATCGGCCTGCTGGTGTCGGCGCTGGTGCTGCGCTACGGCATGGGTGCGGAAAGCATCGCCTGGGCGGCGATTTTCGCCTTGGCCCCGCTGTGCGGCATCTACTACCCCATCGCCACCCTGCCCGGCTGGCTGCAACCGCTGGCTTGGGTGCTGCCGGCCAGTTACGTGTTCGAGGGGATGCGAGCGGTGCTGCTGGATCGCACGTTCCGGCTGGATTATCTGCTTTACGCCCTGCTGCTGAACGCCGGCTATCTCGCCCTGGGCATCGGTGTGTTTCTGGCCACCGTCCACCAGGCGCGAGAGCGGGGTTCGCTGTTGCAGTCGGGGGAGTGATCCGCCACGCTGGGTAAGAGAGTATCAGTTGTAAACACATGAATCCTCCCGTCCCTCCGGGCTATACTTGATCTCGAATCATGACAGGAAAATCTGGGGGCGATCTCACCGCCCTCTTCGGCTTTTGGAGGCGCTCGTGCGCAATGTTTCGACTTTTCAGGGGCTGATCCTGGCCCTGCAGGACTACTGGGCCCGCCAGGGCTGCGTGCTGTTGCAACCCTATGATATGGAAGTAGGCGCGGGAACTTTCCACCCGGCCACCTTCCTGCGCGCCATCGGCCCCGAACCATGGAGCGCCGCCTACGTGCAGCCGTCCCGCCGGCCCACCGATGGCCGCTACGGTGAAAATCCCAACCGCCTGCAACACTACTATCAATATCAGGTGGTCATCAAACCCTCGCCGCTGGACTTGCAGGATCTTTACCTGGGTTCGCTCAAGGAACTCGGCCTCGATCCCCTGATCCACGACGTGCGCTTCGTCGAGGACAACTGGGAATCGCCCACGCTCGGCGCCTGGGGCCTGGGCTGGGAGGTGTGGCTGAACGGTATGGAAATCACCCAATTCACCTACTTCCAGCAGGTCGGCGGGCTCGACTGCAAGCCGGTCACCGGCGAAATCACCTACGGTCTGGAACGTATCGCCATGTATCTGCAGGGCGTGGAAAGCGTGTTCGACCTGTTGTGGACCGCTGGGCCGCTGGGCCGCGTGACCTACGGCGACGTGTTCCACCAGAACGAAGTTGAAATGTCCACCTACAACTTCGAACACGCCGACACCACCGCCCTGTTCCTCGCATTCGATACCTGCGAGGCCGAAAGCCAGCGGCTGATCGAACTCGGCTTGCCTCTGCCCGCCTACGAAATGACTCTGAAAGCCTCCCACACCTTCAATTTGCTGGATGCCCGCAAGGCCATCTCCGTCACCGAGCGTCAGCGCTTCATCCTGCGGGTCCGCACCCTGGCGCGAGCGGTGGCGCACGCTTATTACGACGCCCGCGCCGCGCTCGGCTTCCCGATGCGCGCGCGGCAACCGGCGCTGGCCGCGAGCCTGGAGGCCACCCATGGCTAACACCGACGCCCGTGATCTGCTGATCGAAATCGGCACCGAGGAACTGCCGCCCAAAGCTTTATTCGCGCTGGCGGAGGCTTTCGAGCAGGGCATCCGCGCCGGGCTGGAAAAGGCGAGTCTATCGAGCAGCGCCGTCCACCGGTTCGCCACTCCGCGCCGACTGGCGGTGCTGATCGAGCAACTGCCGACGCGACAGGCTGACCGCCAGATCGAGCGGCGTGGCCCGGCGCTGAGCGCCGCCTTTGGCCCGGGCGGCAACCCGACCAAAGCCGCCGAGGGTTTTGCCCGGTCGTGCGGCGTCACCGTCGCCGACTTGCAACGGCAGGAAACCGATAAAGGCGCCTGGCTGATTCATCTTAGCGTCGAACCGGGTGCTGCCACCGCCGACTTGATTCCCGGCATCGTGTTCGCCGCCCTGGCTGGCCTGCCGATCCCCAAGCGGATGCGCTGGGGCGACCGCGACGACGAGTTCGTGCGCCCAGTGCACTGGGTGGTGTTGCTGTTCGGCGACCAAGTGATTCCGGCTACCCTTCTCGGCGTTGCGGCGGGCCGGGAAACCCGCGGCCACCGCTTCCACCATCCGCAACCGATCCGCCTGAGTTCTCCGGCTGATTACGCCCGGCAACTGGCCAGTGAAGGCCGGGTCATCGCCGATTTTGCCAAGCGGCGCGACGCGGTGCGCGCCCAGGCCGAGGCCGTTGCCGCCGAATTGCGCGGCGCGGCGGTCATCAAGCCCGAGCTGCTCGACGAAGTGACCGCGCTGGTGGAATGGCCGGTCGCGCTGGCCGGTGATTTCGAGCGACGCTTCCTGGCCGTGCCCGCCGAGGCGCTGATCAGCACCATGCAGGACAACCAGCGTTACTTCCCGGTGGTGGACGCGCGGGGCCGACTGTTGCCGCACTTCATCACCCTCGCCAATCTGGAAAGCCGCGATCCGGCCCAGGTGCGGGCCGGCAACGAGCGAGTGATCCGGCCGCGCTTCAGCGACGCCGAATTCTTCTGGAACCAGGACCGCAAGCAACCGCTGGCGGCGCGGATGGATCACCTGAAGCAGGTGGTGTTTCAGCAACGGCTGGGCACGCTGGCCGACAAAAGCGCGCGGGTGGCGGCGCTGGCCCGTCTCATCGCCGGGCACGGCCACGGCAATCCCGACTGGGCCGAGCGGGCGGCGCGGCTGGCCAAATGCGATCTGCTGACCCAGATGGTGCAGGAATTCCCGGAATTGCAGGGCATCATGGGCCGCTACTACGCCTTGCACGACCAGGAAGCGCCGGAAGTGGCCCAGGCCCTGGAGGAGCAGTATCTGCCGCGCTTTTCTGGCGACCGCTTACCGCAAACTGCCACGGGCCGTGCCTTGGCGCTGGCCGAACGACTGGATACTCTGACCGGTATTTTCGCCATCGGCCAGGCACCGTCCGGGGCCAAGGACCCCTTCGCGCTGCGCCGCGCCGCTCTGGGCGTGCTGCGCATCCTGATCGAGGGGCAATTGGATCTCGATCTGCTGACTCTGCTGGAACGCGCCACCGCCGGCTTCGACCCGGTTCTGCGCGCTGGCCATGTGGTCGAAACCGTGTTCGAGTTCGTGATGGATCGGCTGCGCGGCTACTATTTGGATCAGGGCGTGCGCCCGGATGCGTTCGAGGCAGTGCTCGATTGCCGCCCGACCCGGCCGCTGGATTTCGACCGGCGGGTGCGGGCGGTCGGCGCATTCCGGGAATTGCCGGAAGCCGCCAGCCTGGCCGCCGCCAACAAGCGCATCCGCAACATCCTCAAAAAGGTGGAGACGGTGCTGCCGTTCGAGGTTCGGCCCGATTTGCTGAGCGAGGATGCGGAACAGGCGCTGGCGGGACGACTGGTGGAACTGTCCTCCGAAGCGATTCCGCTGATGGAAGCCGGCCTGTACGGCGATGCCCTAACCCGGTTGGCCAGCCTGCGCGAACCAGTGGACGCCTTTTTCGACCAGGTGCTGGTGATGGTTGAGGATCCAGCCCTGCGCGCCAACCGCCTGGCCTTGCTCAACGAACTCGGCAGTCTGTTCCTGCGGGTGGCGGATTTCTCACGCCTGCAGGATTGAAACAATGGGCGGCGGAAAGCGGTGCAATCCTCACTTACACGGGCATTCTTGGCATCTTGATTCGTGGTTTCACGTGAAACATCCACCGGCAACCAAGATCATGTTTCACGTGAAACCTGTTGATTCCATCGGTGCGATCAAATGCCCCACCTTCCCATACCGATGAAGCTGATCATTCTGGACCGCGACGGCGTTGTCAACGAGGATTCCGACGCCTACATTAAATCGCCGGACGAATGGACGCCGATTCCCGGCAGTCTGGAAGCCATCGCCCGCCTCAACCATGCGGGCTACCGCGTGGTGGTCGCCACCAACCAGTCCGGAATCGGTCGCGGCCTGTTCGATTTGGAAACCCTCAACCGGATTCACAAGAAAATGTATCGGATGGTGCAGGAAGCCGGCGGCCTGATCGACGCGGTATTTTTCTGTCCGGACGTGGACGAGGCCAATCCGTACCGCAAACCCAATCCGGGCATGTTGAAGGAAATCAGCCGGCGGCTCAAATCCGGCCTGCAGGGAGTACCCGTGGTCGGCGACAGCGTGCGCGATATCCGGGCGGCGCGGGCGGCGAATGCCTGGCCTCTGCTGGTGCGCACCGGCAAGGGCGCCCGCACGCTGGAACGGGAAGCGGAAAGCTGCGCCAATGTTCTGGTGTTCGACAATCTGGCCGCTGTCGCCACCTATCTCATCCACTCGACCGAATGATTTTTCGTACCTGTTAGATGGCCTCGCCGACCACTCCCGCATCCGACCTGACGCTCCTGCCGCGCTCGCTGCTGTTTTCCCTCGGCATGATCACCTCGACGGGAATCATGGCGACGGTCATCGTGCTCTGCTTTTTCCTGCCCTTCCCCCGCCGCTACCGGCTGTGCCAGTCCTGGAGCCGCTTTAATCTCTGGTGGTTGCGCGTCACCTGCCGGATCGACTATCGCCTGAGCGGTATCGAACACATCCCCGATCATCCGGCCATCGTGATGGCCAAGCATCAGTCCACCTGGGAAACCCTGTTCCTCAGTCAATATCTGCCGCCGGTGGCCTGGGTGATCAAGCGCGAACTGCTGTGGTTTCCCTTCTTCGGCTGGGCGCTGGCGCTGGTGCGGCCGATCGCCATCAACCGTCGGGCTGGCGCTTCGGCGGTCAAGCAGGTGATCCGGCAGGGGATCGCGCATTTGCGCCAGGGACAATGGGTGGTGATCTTTCCCGAGGGAACCCGCGTGGCGCCGGGGATACGCCAGCGGTATGGCATGGGCGGCGCGGTGTTGGCGGCGCACAGTGGCTGTCCGATTCTGCCAGTCGCGCACAACGCCGGGGAGTTCTGGCCGCGGGGCGGATTCCTGAAGCGGCCCGGCACCATTCGGGTGGTATTTGGCCCCCAGATCGCCAGCGAAGGCCGCTCGCCCCAGGAGTTGAACCAGCAGGTGGAGGAATGGATCGAGGGTGCGATGACGC
The DNA here is from genome assembly GCA_039807425.1 of Candidatus Contendibacter sp. GTDB lineage: Bacteria > Pseudomonadota > Gammaproteobacteria > Competibacterales > Competibacteraceae > Contendibacter. The sequence continues at coordinate 12,722 of JBDHRD010000054.1, forward strand.
GCCTCGGCGCGGATCCGGGGCCGCAGGGGCGGGACGAACCGCCGCCGCGCCGTGCTCGAACAAACCGATCATCAGGAGGACGCAGCTCATGACTTTTAGCAACAGCAGCCATACCGTCAAGCGCTTCGACGTGGAAATCCAGCAACTGATCAACCTGGTGCTGGAGATGGGGCGGGAGGTGGAACAGCAGGTCCAGCGCGCCGTCGCCGTATTTCGGGAGGGCACCGCGAGCGGAGCCCAGGCGGTCATCGCCGGCGATGCGGCGGTCAATCGCTGGGACATGGAAATCGACCGAAGCTGCGTGCGCCTGCTCAGCCGCCGGCAACCGATGAGCACCGATTTGCGGCTGGTGATGGCCCTGAACAAGGCAGTCAATGACTTGGAACGGATCGGCGACGAGGCCAAGGCCATCGCTGAAAAGACGCTGACCATTTGCGCTCGCGGCGGTCTTCCGCCCAGGGGGTTGCCCTCGGCGCTGGATCGGCTGGCCGAGATCGCCAGCCAGCGGATTGAGCGTGCGCTGGATAGTCTGGCCCGGCTGGACGTAGAGCAGGCCTGGCTGCTGGTGCGCGCCGACGAAGCGGAGGAGGTCTTCGAGATCATCCTGCGCGAACTCGGCGCCTACCCGATCGATGGCGAACTGGCGGTGGCGACGGTGATTGACGTGGCGCTGGCCCTCAAGGCGCTGAAACGGGTCGCCGACCGCGCCCAGAACCTGGCCGAATACGTGATCTTCGTGGTCGAGGGCCAGGATGTCCGACACGCCATGTAGCGGGTAGCGAGTGGTGAGTTTGATTGCCGTTTCGATCTTTGCTACCCGCTTCTATCCTCCGCTCAGTTTCCGATCCAGCTCTGCCAGCCGTTCCGGCGTGCCGATATCGAGCCAGGCGCCGGCGTAGCGCTCGCCGCTCACCTGCCCCGCCGCCATCGCCCGGCGCAGCAGCGGTCCCAGCGGAAACCGGCCCGGCACGCAGCCTGCAAACAGTTCCGGCCGCAGCACGCTGATCCCGCTGAAGGTCAGCCGCCGCACGCCGGACTCCTCAACCCGCCCGTCGTCGGCCAGGGCAAAATCACCTTGGGGATGGTGCGGCGGATTGCTCACCAGCACCAGATGCGCCAATCCGGCGGGCGCGGCGGGCAACCGGGCAAAGGGATAGTCGGTCCACACGTCGCCGTTGACCACCAGGAACGGTTCCGAACCGAGCAGCGGCAGTGCCTGGAAAATGCCGCCACCGGTTTCCAGCGCCTCCGGTGGTTCCGGGGACCAGGCGATGCGCACGCCCCAGGCCCGGCCGTCGCCCAGGGCCGCCGGCAACTGTTCCCTCAGATGGCCGCTGTTGATCACGAGTTCACGGATGCCCGCCGCCCGCAGGGCTTCCAGGTGATGTGCGATTAGTGGCTGGCCAGCGACCGGCAGCAGCGGTTTTGGGGTATGGTCGGTCAGCGGGCGCATGCGCTGGCCGCGCCCGGCGGCCAGGATCATCGCTCTCATGATGCCGGGCGCCAGCGATCCACGCCCCGCGCCCGCAGCAGATCGTCCAATCCAGCCAGTTCGGGATAACGGTCCGCCACTTCCAGCACGTAGCCCAGGGTACGCGGAATGTCTTGCAGATAGCCCGGCTTGCCGTCGCGCAGGTTCAGGCGGGCGAAAATGCCGATAGCCTTGAGATGGCGCTGTGCGCCCATCAGATCGAATCCGCGCAGAAACTGATCAGCGTCGTCCAGCCCGCTCATGCCCCAAGACCGCAGCCGCGCCCGGTGATCCAGCGCCCAGGCCTCGACCTGCGCGCGCGGCCAGGCGATGTAGCAGTCGCGCAGCAGCGAAACCAGATCGTAGGTCACCGCGCCCACCACCGCGTCCTGAAAATCCAGCACGCCCGGATTATCCGGGTCGGTGACCATCAGATTGCGAGAGTGGTAATCCCGATGCACCCAGACGCGTGGTTGTTCCAGCGCATTGTCGGCCAGCAGGGCAAACGTGCGATCAAGCGTGCGATGTTCCTCCTCGCACAAGTTCAGGCCGAGCAACTTCCCCAGAAACCACTCGCGGAACAGTTCCATCTCCCGGTGCAGCAGCGCCGAATCGTAGGGGGGCAACAAGGGCGAGCCGGGATCACCACCGATTTGCAAGCGGGCCAACGCCCCCAGGGCGTCACCGTACAGGCCGGGAACGCTGCGCGCGTCGAGTTCCGCCAGGTATTGCCGGGAACCGAGATCGGTCAGCAGCAACAAACCCTGGTCGAGATCGCCAGCCAGCACCTCGGGCGCGTTCAGTCCCAACCCGCGCAGGGCTTGGGCGATGGCGACGAACGGCCGGCAATCCTCCTTGTCCGGCGGGGCATCCATGACGATGCGAGTCTGGCTGTCGTACCAGACCCGAAAGTAGCGGCGGAAACTGGCGTCGCTGGAAGCCGGGGCGATCCGGTTCAGCCGCGCCGGCAACACCTCGTTCAGCCAATCTCGTAACAATTGCTCGCGTTCGCTCACGAAACACACTCCATCCGGATTAAGGCAATCCTCCGCTTTGGCGAACGCCCGCGCGCCCGGATTGCAGCAAAAATCAATCTGTGCGATGTTAGGGCACTTTCATTCATGCGTAAAATCCCGTTCCGTGACGCCGTATTACCGAATGCTTCTGACGGGGGTCGTACTGACCCTGCTGCCGCTGGCCGGGGTTCGGGCGCAATCCACCGACGTGCTCGATCCCTGGGTTCAGTGCGAAATCGACGAACTGGCCGGGGATATCGTTCCGGCCACGCCGAACCTGCCGCCGCCGGACGAACAGCCGATTCGAGGGGAAGCCAGTCGGCTCGACACCTCCCCCACCGAGTCGCGGCTCGAAGGCAACGCCAACCTGTCCCGGGGCGACCAGCGCCTGCGCGCTGAAACCATCACCCTGGAGCGGTCGACCCATCGTGCCCGGGCCGACAGCGGATTCGTCTACAGCGATCCACGTCAGACCCTGCGCGGCAAGCAGGCCGAGGTGGACTTGAACGACGAAACCGGCCGATTCAAGGAAGTGGACTACTATCTGCTGGGTCGCCACGCACAGGGCCACGCCGAGGAGGTTAGAACGGATCAACGCCAGCGGAAAAGCTGGCTGGAAGACGCCACCTATTCCACCTGCCAGCGCGGCAGTGAAATGTGGGAATTGCGCGCTCGCGACCTCCGCCTGAACGAAAAGACCGGCCGTGGCTCGGCCCGCGACATCACCCTCGCATTCCAGAACGTGCCGGTATTCTATTTCCCGTACCTGTCGTTTCCCATCACCGACGAGCGTCAATCGGGCTTTCTGTTCCCCCGTCAGGGCTACAGCAGTAACACCGGTTTCGATCTGACTGTTCCATACTACTGGAACATCGCGCCTAATCGCGATATGACCCTCACGCCCCGGCTGATGACCGCACGCGGCATGCTGCTGGGCATGGAGTATCGCTTCCTCGAATCCTGGCATCAGGGAAAAGTCGAATTCGAATATATCCCGGACGACCGCCGCTATGGAGGCGACCGTGGCTCGATCAACGTCACCGATCGCGCCACGCCGTCACCGAACGTCTACACCGATCTACGTTACGAGTACGTCTCCGACGACAGCTACATCAATGATTTGAGCAACAACCTAAGCTTTCTGACCCCCAACTACCTGGAACGACATCTCGACGCCCGCTACTATGGGGACTGGTGGCAGGCGCTGGCGCGGGTCCAAGGCTACCAGATTCTGAATACATCGCTGTTCGCCCTGACCGGCAACCCCTACCAGCGCCTGCCGCAACTGCTGTTCAGCGGCGCCTGGCCGCCGAGCACCAGCGGCCTGAACTACCAAATGTACGGCGAGTTGGTAAATTTCCAGCAGTCCGACATGGTGACCGGCGCCCGCGTGGACCTGTGGCCGACCGTGGGCTGGACGCTGGAACAGCCTTGGGGATACCTCAAACCCAAGGCTGGATTCCGCTATACCACCTATCAACTCGACAATAGGACGTCGGGCGCCGACGAGACGCCCTCGCGCGCCGCGCCGGTGCTGAGTCTGGATAGCGGTCTGATCTTCGACCGGTCCTTGCAGACCGACTGGCTCGGTGTGTCCGCCGGAACGCAGACCCTGGAGCCGCGCCTGTTCTATCTGTACGTGCCCTACCGCGATCAGAATAACATTCCGCTGTTCGACAGCGCCGTGATGGATCGCGATATCGACTGGCTGTTCCGCAACAACCGCTTCACCGGCGCCGACCGGATGGGCGACGCCAATCAGCTAACCGCCGCGCTCACCACCCGCCTGATCGATGGTCCCAGCGGGCGCGAACGACTGCGCGCCAGCGTCGGCCAGGTTCAGTATTTCGAGGATCGTCGGGTCAACCTGTATGCGGACGAGCCGCCCCAGACCGCGGTCAATTCAGGGCTGATCACCCAAGGCCAGGTTAATCTGTCATCCCGCTGGTCGGTTCAGGGTGGCGTGCAACTGGAACCCGACAACAGTGATATGCTGCGCACGGCTTTTGACCTGCGCTATTACACCAATCCCCGCCAACTGGTCAACGTGTCCTACCTGCTGGACCGCAACCAACCCGGCCTCGATCCAAACGATCAGATTCACTCGGTGGATATCGCTTTTTTCTGGCCATTGAGCACGCGATGGCGAGCCATGGGCCGCTGGAACCAGGCGCTCAATATCGACCGGAATCTGGAAACCCTGGCTGGTCTGGAATACGAAGACTGTTGTTGGGC
>JBDHRD010000055.1:0-17369 GCA_039807425.1 Candidatus Contendibacter sp.
ATCAAGCGTTTCCAGCAGGGCATCTATCTGCTGCCAGATTCTCGCCCGCTGTTCTGCTGCCCCGCTGTAGGCCTCCCAGCCGCAGTCGGTACAGCCCCGCCGATCCGGCAACCGCTATCAACCAAGTATACTTCATTATCACATTTCTGATATAAGTGCTTCATATACGCGGAGTCCTGCGTTTCGCTTGGCCCCTTAACAACAAATACCGTTTCTAACCAGTATCTTATCTTATAAGGTTAAGGTTGGAGGTTTGTTCCATGCGCCCTTGTCTGCTCTCGCTAGCTGCGTTTTCCCTGACCGCTTTTGCCGTGACTTTTCTCCCTCCGGCGGCGGCGGGCGATTTATACAAATGGACGGATGAAAAGGGGCTAGTTCACTACACCTCGACTCCGCCGCCAGACACCGCTAAAAAAGCGGTTCTTCGACGGTTCTTGTGGAAACTGGGGGTCATCTCCCTGTGTTCGCAACCTAAAATTAACACTAAGTAAGAAAATCAATGAATTAATGAATTGGAGCGTATCAAAATTACAAATTCCCTTGGATCAACCTCCAACCCACCCGACCTCCACAGAAACCGTCGAAGAACCAAGAGGAAAAAAATCATTGAACAACCGTTACTGGAGTTCCGTGGTGCATCGCCTCACGCCTTACGTGCCGGGTGAGCAGCCCAAGCTGAGCAATCTGGTCAAGCTCAACACCAACGAGAATCCTTACGGGCCGTCGCCGCGGGTGCTGGAAGCGATCCAGGCCGAACTATCCGATACCCTGCGCCTGTATCCAGACCCGAACGCCGAGCGGCTCAAGCAGGCCATCGCTGATTATTACAGCGTCACGCCCGCCCAGGTCTTTGTCGGCAATGGCTCGGATGAAGTGCTGGCGCACGTTTTCCACGGTTTATTGCAACATCCCGCGCCGCTGCTGTTCCCGGACATCACCTACAGCTTCTACCCGGTTTACTGCGGCCTGTACGACATCCCCTTTGAAACCGTGCCGCTGGCCGAGGATTTCACGCTGCGCGTCACCGACTACCTACGGCCCAACGGCGGGATTGTCTTCGCCAACCCGAACGCGCCCACCGGTTGCCTGCTGCCGTTGGTCGACCTCGACTGGCTGCTCCAGCGCAACCGGGACTCGGTGGTCGTGGTGGATGAAGCCTATATCGACTTCGGCGGCGACACCGCCATCACGCTGGTAGATCACTATCCGAACCTGCTGGTGACGCAAACCCTGTCCAAATCCCGCTCGCTGGCCGGGCTGCGGGTCGGATTGGCCGTGGGTCACCCGGAGCTGATCGAGGCGCTGGAGCGGGTCAAAAACAGCTTCAACTCCTATCCACTCGACCGGCTGGCCATCGCCGGCGCGGTGGCGGCGTTCGAGGACCGCGAATACTTCGAGCGCACCCGGCGGGCGGTGATCGCCAGCCGCGCGATGCTGGTCGCGGCGCTGGCCGAACTGGGCTTCGCGGTATTGCCTTCGGCGGCGAATTTCGTGTTCGCCCGCCATCCGCGCCGGGATGCCGCCGCGCTGGCCGCCGCGTTGCGCGAGCGCCACGTCATCGTGCGCCATTTCCGTCTGCCGCGCATCGAGCAATTCCTGCGCATCACGGTCGGCAACCCGGAACAAAACGCCGCCCTGCTGGCCGCGCTCGGGCCAATTCTGGCGGAGACTTGAAGCGTGCAACTGAGCAAACTGGTCGCCTATACCGACTGCCTGCTGGCGGTGGAAAACTTCAGCGACTACTGCCCGAATGGCTTGCAAGTTGAAGGCCGGCCCGAGGTTCGCACTCTGGTCGGTGGGGTTACCGCCTGCCAGGCGCTGCTGGACACAGCGGTCGAGCGCGGTGCCGACGCCGTGCTGGTCCATCACGGCTACTTCTGGAAAAGCGAGAATCCGCGCATCGTCGGCATGAAGCGGCGGCGACTCGCCACCCTGCTCCGTCACGAAATCAGCCTGATCGCCTACCACCTGCCGCTGGACGCCCACCCGGAACTCGGCAACAACGCCCAACTGGCCCGGGTGCTCGGCCTGACCGTCACCGGAACCGCTGGCGGCAATGGCCGAACACCGGGGCTGGTCATGCTCGGCGAACCGGACGCACCGATTAGCGGAGAGCAATTGGCCACCCATCTCGCGGCCCGGCTGGGCCGGAAACCGCTGCACATCGCCGGCAACGATGCACCCATCCGCCGGCTGGCCTGGTGCACCGGCGGGGCGCAGTCGTCCATCGAGATCGCGCTGACCGCCGGCGCGGACGCTTTTCTGACCGGCGAGGCCTCGGAACAGACCGTCCACATCGCCCGCGAGAACGGCCTGCACTTTTTCGCCGCTGGCCACCACGCCACCGAACGCTACGGCGTGCCGGCGCTGGGTGCGCATCTGGCCGGGCGATTCGCGCTGAACTTCACCTTCGTCGATATCGACAATCCGGTCTGATTCTCGCGCCATCCCGCCGCCTCGATGGGGCCGACCACGCGGGTTTAACCGATAAGCGCATAGACCCTAATACCTTCCTTGGGTTATAGTTTTGCCGTACCGCGAAAACGGCGGGAGTTCATACCGATGGAGTTCGCGCATCGTCCAGCGTACCCCCGAAGCGTGCTGGTTTCGACACAACAACAAGGTCCAGTCCGGCTCCGGCGAACACGAAACCCGTGCCTATCGTTTGCGTTGCCAACCCATCCCCAATCTAACGATAAATTCACAACAGGAGACTGCTTATGAGTACGGTAGAGGACGTCGATCGCGGCAGGCGCCGGTTTCTGACCGCCACGGCTACCGTGGTCGGCGGCGTTGGCGTGGCGTTCGTCGCCGTTCCCTTTTTGAAATCCTGGTCGCCCAGCGAGCGCGCCAAGGCCGCCGGCGCGCCGGTGGAAGCGGATATCAGCAAGCTGGAAGACGGCGCCATGATGACCGTCGAATGGCGCGGCAAACCGGTCTGGCTGCTCAGGCGCAGCAAGAACATGCTGGAGACTCTGCCCGGCCTCAAGGATCAACTGCTCGATCCCAACTCGGAAATGGCCAGCCAGCAACCCAAGTACGCGCAGAACACCAACCGGTCGATCAAGCCCGAGGTGCTGGTGCTGGTCGGCATTTGCACCCATCTCGGCTGCTCGCCGATCTTCCGGCCCGACGTGGCTCCGGCCGATTTGGGGCCTACCTGGAAAGGCGGTTTCTTCTGCCCCTGTCACGGTTCCCGCTTCGACCTGGCCGGGCGGGTCTACAAGGGCGTTCCCGCGCCGTCGAACCTGGAAGTGCCCTCTTACCGGTTCCTGAGCGACTCCCGCGTATTGATTGGCGTTGATCCGGAGGCTGCATAATGGCGAACACACAAGGCACAACCGGTCTGCTCGGCTGGGTTGACGAACGCTTCCCGCTGACCAAGATGATGCGCGAGCATCTGACCGAATACTACGCGCCGAAGAACTTCAATGTCTGGTACTTCTTCGGCTCGCTGGCGATCCTGGTGCTGGTCAACCAGATTCTGACCGGTATCTGGCTGACCATGAGCTACAAGCCATCCGCCGCCGACGCTTTCGCCTCGGTCGAATACATCATGCGCGATGTGAGCTGGGGCTGGCTGATCCGCTACATGCACTCCACCGGCGCCTCGGCTTTCTTTATCGTGGTCTACCTGCACATGTTCCGGGCGCTGATCTACGGCTCCTACAAGAAGCCACGCGAGCTGATCTGGATCATCGGCGTGGTGATCTTCCTCGCCCTGATGGCCGAAGCCTTCATGGGCTATCTGCTGCCCTGGGGCCAGATGTCCTACTGGGGCGCCCAGGTCATCATCAACCTGTTCAGCGCACTCCCGGTCGTCGGCCCGGATCTGTCGGTGTGGATTCGTGGCGACTTCGTGGTGTCCGACGCTACCCTGAACCGTTTCTTCTCGCTGCACGTCATCGCCCTGCCGCTGGTGCTGGTGGGACTGGTGGTCGCTCACATCATGGCCCTGCATGAAGTCGGTTCCAACAATCCCGACGGCGTCGAAATCAAAAAGGTCAAGGGTCCCGACGGCAAACCGCTGGATGGCATCCCCTTCCATCCCTACTACACCGTCAAGGATCTGGTGGGCGTGGGGGTCTTCCTGATCTTCTTCGCGGTCGTGATCTTCTTCACCCCCGAAATGGGCGGCTACTTCCTCGAGCACCCGAACTTCGATCCAGCCGACCCGATGAAGACCCCGCCGCACATCGCGCCGGTGTGGTACTTCACGCCGTTCTACGCCATCCTGCGCGCGGTGCCGTCCTTCGCCGGCACGCAGGTCTGGGGCGTGCTGGCCATGGGCGGCGCCATCGTCCTGTTGTTCTTCCTGCCGTGGCTGGATCGCAGCCCGGTGAAATCCATCCGCTATCGCGGTTTCTCGTTCAAGCTGGCGCTGGCCGCGTTCATCGTTTCCTTCCTGATCCTGGGCTATCTGGGTTCGCTGCCGACCACCCCGGCCCGCACCACCCTGGCGCAGGTCTGCTCGGTGATCTACTTCGCGTTCTTCTTCGTGTTGCCGATTCTGCCATGGTTTGAAAAGACCAAGCCGGTACCGGAAAGGGTGACCTCAAAATGAAAAAAATTATCATCGCACTCGCGTTCCTGGCCCTGCCGGGCCTGAGCCTCGCGGCTGGCGGAGAGGGCTATCCGCTGGAAAAGGCGCCCATCGACCTGCACGACAAGGCCTCGCTGCAAAGGGGCGCCAAGCTGTTCGTCAACTACTGCATGGGTTGCCACTCGCTGGAGCACCAGCGCTACAACCGCCTGGCCCGCGACATCGGTCTGACCGACGACCAGGTCAAGGAGAACCTGATCTTCACCGGCGCCAAGGTTGGCGAAACCATGAAGAACGCCATGCCCAAGGCCGACGCCAAGCAATGGTTCGGCGTCACCCCGCCCGATCTGACCGTGATCGCCCGGGCGCGCGGCGTGGACTACCTCTACACCTACCTGCAAACCTTTTATCAGGACCCAACCCGTCCCTTTGGCGTGAATAACGCCGCGTTCCCAAACGCTGGCATGCCGCACGTGATGTGGGAATTGCAGGGGATGCAAAAAGCAGTCTACGAAGTTCACAAGGACGCTGAGGGCCACGAAACCAAGGTCCTCAAGGGCTTCGAACTGGTGCAACCCGGCAGCATGAGTCCACCCGAGTTCAGGGAAGCGATGGTCGATCTCACCAACTTCCTGGCCTACGTCGGCGAACCCATCCAGCTCGAACGCCAGAGGATCGGCATCTGGGTGCTGCTGTTCCTGGTGCTGATGACCGTGGTGTTCTACCTGCTCAAGAAAGAGTACTGGAAGGACGTGCATTGATGTCGGCGCTGGCGGAGGGCCGACCGCTCTCCGCCGGTGTTCTTGAACCTTTCCCCGTGCCCAGCGGGGAGATCCGTTTCCTGCGATTCGCCCACGGCCCATCCGCCATGACCTCGACCCGTCCCTATCTGATCCGCGCCCTGTACGAATGGATTGAAGACAACGGCCTGACACCGCACATTCTGGTGGACGCAACGGCGCCGGGGGTGAGTGTGCCCAAACAGCACGTGCGCGAGGGGCAGATCGTGCTCAACATTAACCCGGCGGCAGTACATGGTCTGCGACTGGGCAACGACTGGATCGAATTCAGCGCTCGCTTCGGCGGCGTGGCCCGCGCGATCCAGATCCCGGTCACGGCCGTCCTGGCCATCTACGCCCGCGAAAACGGGCAGGGCATGGCCTTCGGCGAGGAGCCGGGCAGCGAGGAACCGCCCCCGCCGGACCAGCCGGACCAGCCGGACCAACCCCCGCGCCCCAGCCGCAAGCCGGTGTTGAAGATCGTGAAATAGCCGCGTTCAGCCGATGTATTCGAACAGCGTCACGACCTGCTTCACGCCGCCGACTTGGCTGGCCTTGTCCGCCGCCGCGTCCGCTTCCTGACGCTTCACCAGTCCCATCAGATAGACCACCCCACGGTCCGTCACCACCTTGACCCGGCTGGGATCAAAATCCGGGATATTGGTGATCTGAAGCAGGGCAGACTTGACCTTGGTGGTGAGCAGGGCGTCATTACTCTGAACGGGCGCGGAACTGGGCGAACCGACCACCAATTCGTTGTAGACCTCCCGAACCTGAGGTTGGCCAAGATTGCGGGCAATTTGCTCGGCCTGTTGTCGCACCGCTTCCGACACGACCTCGCCGGTCAATAAGACCGCGCCGTTATAACTGGTGGTATTGATGTGGTTACCTGGCGGCAACTTCTGGTTGAACGCGTCGTAAAGCTTCAGCTCAATGGTCTGATCGTCCACCTGAGCGCCGGTGGTCCGTCGGTCGTGCGCCACACTGACGCCCATCGCGGTGCCACCCACCAGCAGTGGGACACAACCGGTCAACAGCATCGTGGCCAGGACCGCCGCCGCCAAATGGGTTGGCCATCCGTTCATCATCGTGCCTCCTCGCCAAATAGTTGATGATCTACCAAATCGCACAGACAGTGAACGATCAGAATGTGGACCTCCTGAATTCGCGCGGTCACCGCCGCCGCCGCGCGAAGCTCGATATCCCCCTCGCCCAGTTGTCCGGCCATGCGCCCGCCGTCGCGACCCGTGAGCGCCACCGTGGACAGGCCCAGTTCGCGCGCGGCGGTCATGGCCACCAGGATGTTCGGTGAATTGCCGCTGGTCGAAATGGCCAGCAACACATCGCCGGGACGACCCAGGGCGCGGATTTGTCTGGCAAAAATCTGATCGAAGGCGTAATCGTTAGCGATGGAAGTCAGCACTGAGCTATCGGTGGTCAGTGCGATGGCCGCCAATCCCGGCCGTTCGATCTCGAAACGGTTGACCAGTTCGGCGGCGAAATGCTGGGCGTCGGCGGCAGACCCGCCATTGCCGCAGACCAGAATCTTGTGGCCTTGCCGTAGCCTTTCCGCCAGGAGTTCGGCGGTCTGGACGATGCGCGGTCCCATCGCGTCCAGCGTGCGCTGCTTGGCCGCGATGCTGGCGGCGAAATGCTGTTCGATGCGCGTGAGCGGTTCCATCATGTCCATCCGGTAAAGTTCGGTTAGTGGAGAAGCTTAACGCATTCCCGTTCGATTCGGGCTTTCGATAGTGCATAATCCGCCCCTTCCACGTTCTCCTCAACCATCCCGATCTCCATGGTTGCTTCTGCTTCCCGCGAATTCCGGGCCGGCGCGCTGGCGCTGGCCCCGCTGCTGGTCGGGGCCATGCCCTTCGGCATGATCTACGGCGCGCTGGCGCTGAGCCAGGGGTTGAGTCCGGCGGCGGCGCTGGCCATGTCCAGTATTCTGTTCGCCGGCTCGGCACAGTTTCTGTTCTGTCAGTTGCTCGGCGTCGGTGCCCCGGTTACGGTGATGGTGGCCGAGGTGGGCCTGCTCAACCTGCGCCACGCCCTGTACAGCGCCGCCGTGGCCCCGCGCATCGCCCATCTGCCCCACCGCTGGAAACTGGCGCTGGCTTATCTGCTGACTGACGAGGCGTATGCCGTGATTGCCCGGCGGGAGGCGGCGGGGAATACGGGGCCTGATCGGCACTGGTTTTATCTGGGCGCGGGACTGGCCCTGTGGGGTGGCTGGCAACTGTCCACCGCCGCCGGGGTGCTACTGGGCGCGCGACTGCCGGCGGACTGGCCACTGGATTTCGCCCTGCCGCTCACCTTCATCGCCATCGTGGTTCCGCTGATTCGCAACCGGACCATGCTGGCGGTGGCGGCGGTTTCCGGGATCGTGGCGTTGCTGGCCGCCGGCCTGCCATTCAAACTGGGGTTGCTGGCGGCGGCGCTGGCCGGCATCGCGGCCGGCTGGCGGCTGGCGGGAGGGATGCGGTGAGCCTCTGGCTGATCATGATGCTGTGCGGGATGGTGACCTTTCTCATCCGCCTGTCGTTCATCGCCGCCGAGGGCAGGATGGCATTCCCGCCGGGCTTTCGCCGCCTGTTACCGTTCGTGCCGGTCGCCACCCTGACCGCACTAGTGATTCCCGAACTGCTGATGCCACAGGGAACGCTGTGGCTGGCTTGGGATAACGCCCGGCTGATCGCCGGGATAGTGGCTATCGCCATCGCCGCCACCACCACCCGCGGCGTGCTGTGGACGTTGGTCGGGGGATTCGTGGTGTTGGGGGTGTGGCCCTCATGAACCCAATCAGCTCAGACCACCGGTCGCTGAAGCCGGGCTATGCCGCGCCCAGAAACCCGACCTTGTCGTAAATCTCCGCCAGCGCCAGTTCGCAATCAATGGCGTCCAGCCGCAAACTTCCCTCCAATCCGTCGCTTTCCGTCAACACCCAGCGTTGATCCGGCTGCCGCCGATAGGACTCGACATGCGGACGGTGCTGAGAGCCCATACGGAAACTAACCACGTAAAAACATGGACTTATTGATGATAAAGTGCCACTAAAGCGAAGAAAGCCACGATATCTTCCAGTAAGCATTTGTTTCAACAAGATTTACTTTGGCTCTTTGCTCTATACAGAGCCAATTTGGCTAAAATATTCAACAAAATTATTATGATAGCATCATATTATTATCAAATTTCAATGCGATTGCCTTGGGGGCTTGACATGGCTGGGTTCATAGAAGGGTCGATCGCGCTTCGCTGATCTACCCTACCATTCGTCCATTCAACCCGGCTAAACCAAGAGTTTCCCGAAACGATTCTTTCTCCCGAATAACCCAATCCATCATCGCCATGCTCATCACCCTGACTCTCGCCCGCGAACTCGCCGTCCAGGAACGCCAGATCGAAGCCGCCGTCGCCCTGCTGGACGGCGGCGCCACCGTGCCCTTCATCGCCCGCTACCGTAAGGAAGCTACCAGCGGGCTGAATGACACCCAACTGCGCCTGCTGGAAGAGCGCCTCGGCTATCTGCGCGAACTGGAGGAGCGGCGCGGCGTCATCCTCGCCAGCATCCGCGAGCAGGGCCAGCTCACCGCTGAACTGGAAGCCGCCCTGCTCGCCGCTGATGCCAAGACCCGGCTGGAAGACCTTTATCTGCCCTACAAGCCCAAGCGTCGCACCAAGGCCCAAATCGCCCGCGAAGCCGGTCTGGCCCCGCTGGCCCATGGCTTGCTGGGCGACCCGACCCAAGCGCCGGAAACCTTGGCCATCGGCTTCGTGGACGCCGAACGCGGCGTGCCCGATATCAAGGCGGCGCTGGACGGGGCGCGGCAAATCCTGATGGAGGAATTCGCCGAGAATGCGGAATTGCTGGCCCGGTTGCGCGAAGTCTTGTGGGACAACGCCGTGCTGCATGCGCAGGTGATGGAAGGCAAGGAGGAAGAAGGGGCCAAGTTCCGCGACTATTTCGACTACCGGGAAGCAGCCCGGCAGATTCCCTCGCATCGCGCCCTGGCGCTGTTCCGGGGCCGCAACGAAGACGTGCTGCAACTCAACCTGGAAATCGGCGATCCCGCCGCGCCCGGTCCCGACCCCGGCGAACGACTGGTCGCCGCCCGGTTTGACATCCGCGACCAAGGCCGGCCCGCCGATGCCTGGCTGCGGGAAACCGCCCGCTGGGCCTGGAAGATCAAGCTGCTGCCGCATCTCGAAACCGAGCTGAAACTGCGCCTGCGCGAGGCCGCCGAGGAGGAAGCGATTCAGGTGTTCGCTCGCAACCTGCGCGATTTGCTGCTGGCCGCGCCGGCGGGCGCCCGGCCCACGCTGGGACTGGACCCCGGCTTGCGCACTGGGGTGAAGGTCGCGGTGGTGGACGCCACCGGCAAGCTGGTGGAGGCCACGACGATTTATCCACATGTCCCACGCAACCAGTGGGACGAAAGCCTGCATGTCCTGGCCGAACTGTGCCGCCGGCATCGCGTCGATCTGCTCAGCATCGGCAACGGCACCGCCTCGCGGGAAACCGACCGGCTGGCGACCGAATTGATGCAGCGTCATCCCGAACTGCGGTTGCAAAAACTGGTGGTATCGGAAGCGGGGGCTTCGGTCTATTCGGCCTCCGAACTGGCGGCGCGGGAATTTCCCGATGTGGACGTTTCGCTGCGCGGCGCGGTGTCCATCGCCCGCCGCCTGCAAGACCCGCTGGCGGAACTGGTCAAGATCGAACCCAAGGCCATCGGCGTCGGGCAGTACCAGCACGATGTCAGCCAGACCCGGTTGGCGCGAACGCTGGACGCGGTGGTCGAGGATTGCGTGAACGCGGTTGGGGTGGAGGTCAACACCGCCTCCGCGCCGCTGCTGGCGCGGGTGGCCGGACTGAACGCAACCCTGGCCCGCAACATCGTCGAATACCGCGACGCCAACGGCCCGTTCCGGCGGCGCGAACAGTTGTTGAAAGTGGCGCGGCTGGGCGACAAGACTTTCGAGCAGGCCGCCGGCTTTTTGCGCATCCTCAACGGTGACAACCCGCTGGACCGTTCCGCCGTCCACCCGGAAGCCTATCCAGTGGTCGAACGCATCCTCGTCGCCAGCGGGCGTGGCCTGCATGACGTGCTGGGCAACACAGCCTTTCTCAAGACCCTGGAGCCGGCCCGCTTCGCCGACGACCGGTTCGGCCTGCCAACGGTGCGCGACATTTTGATGGAGCTGGAAAAACCGGGCCGCGATCCCCGCCCGGAATTCAAGACCGCCGTGTTCAAGGACGGCGTGGAGAAACTGACCGATTTGCAGCCGGGGATGGTGCTGGAAGGCGTGGTGACCAACGTCGCCAATTTCGGCGCGTTCGTGGACATCGGCGTTCATCAGGATGGACTGGTGCATATCTCGGCGCTGGCCGACCGCTTTGTCAAAGACCCCCGCGAGGTGGTCAAGGCGGGTCAGGTGGTGAAGGTCAAGGTGCTGGAAGTAGACCTGAAGCGGCAGCGGATTGCCCTGACGATGCGACTGAGCGAACCGGCGACCGGCGCTCCCGCCTGGAAAGCGGAGGGCGCTCCGCGACCGGCCCGGCGGGAACGGGGACAGCGCCCGCCATCACCGGAAAAACCAGAGAACCGGCCGGGCGCGTTGGCCGAAGCCTTCGCCCGGGCGCGGCGGGAAGAGTGAGAGGCTGTGAAAAAACCCTGCCAGAATGCAGTCCGGTATAAAATGTTCCCCGACCTGTTTCCTCCTCCGAGGTCGCGGTTGTGATCATGGAAGAAAGTCAGATCCTCTCGACGCCCCGCCCCGCCCCGCTTACGTTGTGTGGATCGCCAGCGTGAAGACCGGCCGCCGCGACGGATCGACGACTTGATCGATGATGACCATCCGGCGCGGGGCGTTGGTTGATGGGGGTTTTACCAGCAAGGCGGAGGTCGAGGTAAAGAATCTGGTGTCGGTCGTTTCCTTCGTGCAGGGGTCGGGTTTCCTCGAATGAGGGGAGTAAAAAACGGCTTTCACTGATGACCACCCTACCCCACCGCTCCCAGCGCCAGCACGTAGCCGCCCGCCACCAGTAATTCGCCTGGCTTGGCAGTGGCGGCAGTGTTGACCCCCGGACTCAGCACGTCCAGCAACTCGCCGGTGGACGCCAGCCGGTAAACCGGCATGTTCTGGCTTTCCAGTTGCACCCACCAGTCGTCGCGGCGGGCCTGCAAGCATAGATGGCGCCGCGACAACCCCAGATACTCGGCGTTGACCCCGACCGTTTTGGCGGAGTCGCCATCCCAGCGCAGCGAGCGCGGATCGGCCAGCAGGCGCGGCGCGATATCCGCTTCCGAACCTCGTCCGAAGCTGACCGCCCGCTCGCGCGGCACCGGCACGGTCAGGGGCGCCGGCAGGTCCACCCAACCCAGATAATGCGTCATCATCGCCTGCGGCGGGGCGTGCAATTCCAGTTGCAACCCCGGAAATGGTTGCCAGGTTCCCGGCAACTCCAGCGGGGTTGCCAGTCCCACGACCTCGCCAAACAGCCGGTCGGCGCTATCCGTCCGCAACCAGGCGACGACATCCGGGTGGCTGCTCGGAATCAGGCCGCCGGCGCGGTTGAAACCGATCCGCCAGTCGCTGATACCCGCCGCCGCGTAGGCCGACAATCGTTGCAGGGCAATCCCCACCACTTGCACCTGGACCGCAGGCCGCTGGGGAATCCAGGTACGCTGATCCAAGCCCGGCGCGAGCGGTTCCGGCGGGATCGGTGATGGCATGGGTGGCGGCGGTTCCCCGCCAATCGCCGGCGCTGGGTCGAGCGGCGCCGCTACCCTTGATTCCGCCAGTTCGGCGAACTCGGCCGGCAGACCCAGCCTCGGTTCGCGCCGGCCCCAGGGATCGATCAGCGGACAGGTCTGGTCCCCCTCCTCCAGCGCGGGTTCCGGCGCCAGTTCCGGCTCGTCCGCCGGCGCGGCCGGCGCGGCCACCGCCAGCAGCGCGGAATGGAGTTTCGGCGGAGTTCGCGCCTTGGCCATTTTTCCGACCGCCACCAGGTCTTCGTCAATCGCCGTTACCCGCAGGCGCAGGCCGCGCCCACGCCGGTCGCGCGCCGTGAAGCCCCCGGCGTCATCGCCGGTCAGGATCAGGCCACCGGGCGGTTCCGCTACGACGTCCACCAGGGCCGGCGTCCCCGGCCGCAGCATCAATAACACCGACTCGCCGCCAGGAAACGGCCAGGCCGCCACCGCGAAACTGCTGGCCCGGCGGTCGCCGTTAAGGAGGGTCA
Source organism: Candidatus Contendibacter sp. (assembly GCA_039807425.1). GTDB lineage: Bacteria > Pseudomonadota > Gammaproteobacteria > Competibacterales > Competibacteraceae > Contendibacter. The sequence continues at coordinate 12,569 of JBDHRD010000055.1, forward strand.
GTCGTTGGCCAGGATAGATCAGCCCCACGTCTCGCCAGTCGCCCCCGGCCTCGGCCGCGGCCTGAATCTGGAACACCGGGATTTCGTGCTCATCCTGCAGATAAATCGCCCGACCAAACAGAAATTGCACCTCGCCCGTCCGCAACGCCGGGTCTGCTTCCAACCGATAGCGGATCGTGGCGTGCTCGGCCAGATAGCGGCCCAATTCCTGCTCGTGCAGGCGTCGCAGTTCCCGCAGCAGCGTTTTGCGCCCGAGGCCATCCTCCAATCGTTCGTCGCGCACGTAATCCCGCTCCGGAACGCGGACGATGATGTGGCTGTAGCGCGTCTCCTTGCGCTGGCGGCCGTGCGGAGCGCGCGGATAGCGCTTGAGCGCTTCCATCAGGAACAAGCCCTCCTGGCCGCCCCGGACCCGTTCCCACAGCAGTTCGACGTTGAACACGTCCGGGATTTTGCGCAAGGTCGCGCAGATCACGTAATCCGAGGCCAGCAGCGCATCAGGTTGGGTGGTCATAAGTTTTTTCCTCGACCGCGACGGCCAACGCCACGATCGGCAACACGAACAAGGTCAGATGACTGCCAGCAGCCGACAGCAGCGGCATCGGCTGACCCATAACCGGTAGAAAGCCCAGATTGGAGCCCCAGGACACCAGCAGGTGCGCGCCCAGCAGAGCCGCGCCGCCGTACAGGGAAAAATACGCGAATCCGCCCAGCGCGGTCAGCCGGTAATCGCCACGTCCGCTCCAGTCCAGGGCGCGGTCGGCAATCGTCAGCAGCAACAGGATGAACGCCGCCTGCAATCCCACCAGCCCCAGCGCCGCCGCGCCACCCTGCCGGCTGAGAAAAAAGGCCGGGGTGAAATCGTTTTCCACCACCGGAATCGCCATGGCCCGGCCGTTGGTCCCGTCGCGCCAGGCGGCGCCCCACCAGCCGCCGGCGCGGATCGCCTCTAGCGCCCGCCGCAGTTGATAGCCGGAATGGGGATGCCGTTCCGGCGCCACCCACACCTGGATGCGGTCGGCCTTAATAGCCAGCGGAAAATCCCCCGGCCGGTCGTGCAGCCAAGCCAAGCCCAGGGCGAGGAGCACGATCAGCGCTAGCAGCGCCCCACCGCCACCCCGCCGCCAGGCCGGTTCGGGATGCGCGCGCAGATAGGCCCAGGCCAGGGTCAGCGTCCCGACCAGCAACAGCACCAGGGGCGAGAAATCGCGCAGGAACACCAAGGCAAAACCGCTCGTCGCCAGCAGCAGCGTCACCGGCCCCAGATAGCGTAGCCAGAGCGAAGACTTGGCGAAACTCCAGTCACGCCCCCACAATCGCGCCCGGAGCATTAAAGCGTAGGCCGCCGCCGAGACCAGGGCCAGCTTGGTCAGCTCGAACGGCTGAAAACCGCCCCAGCCGCCCTCGTCGCCGAACGCGGCTTGTACGACCAGCAGCGTTAGGCCCGAGGCTCCCAGCCACCGCAGACCCCAGCGCGCCCGGCGTGCGTTCAGCCAGGGTTCCAGTTGCTGCCAGTGCCAGAACGTCCAGCCAGCCCAGGCCGCCCAACCGAACGCGCCAGCCAGCGCCGCGCCGCTGCCGCCGTAGCGCAACCAGCCGGATTCGCCCGCGCCCACGCCCAGTTGCAACAGCGTCGCCAACCCGCTGCCCAGCAGCGCAGTCAACGTCGCCAGTAAAGCGGCGTTCCACGGCGAGCGCACCGTCCACAGCCAGACCCCCAGCGCCGGCCAGGCCAGCAGATACGGCCACAACGCCGGCGTGGTCAGAATGCCTAAATGGAACCCCAGGCAGGCCCCGGCCAGCCCCAGTCCCAGCGCGATGCGCCGTCGGATCGGCCCTTCCGGCCAACGCCGGCGGCGCCCCGGCCAGACGAGCGCCAGCACCAGCGGTGGCAGGCTCAGCAGCAGCGGCCAGAACAGATCGCTCGGAGCGGACGGGCGCAACCAGGCCATCGGTCGCCAGCGCGTTCTTACCGCTGGCACGGCGTCCGGCGGAACCGAACCAGCCGGCCAGCGCTGGGCGCGGGTCAACACCGCCAGTTCCAACACCGGTTCGATTCGGGTCACCCGATAGTGGGTGCGACCGACGATCAAGCCGTCGCCCGCCGCCAGCGGTATGGAGCGCCGCCACAACGATTCAGCCGCTGGCGTCCCGGCCGCCACCGTCACCGGCGGACCGTCCAACCGGCCCGCGCTGCCTGGCCGCAACGCGAAACCCGAACGGGTCGGGGTGATGATCGCGGTATCCACCGGCACGCCAGGCAATCCCAGCCGGTCGGCGCAATACACTCCACCGCCCAGTCGCAACGGCCGCCGCATCAATCCGCCCAAGCCCCAGGTCGCCAGCCGCTCGCGCAACCAGGTCCGGCTGCCGGAGACGCATTCCAGCAGCGGTTGACCGTCCCGGCGTAACCGAAGACCGTCATAGTCCCAGCGCTGGTCGCCGGTTTGCAGCGTCAACCGATCCACGCCAGCAGCCAGCACCGTGAAGGGCTGGTCACCGACCGCGAACGTCGCACCCGTGGCCAGCAGCCATTCGCGGGTGGGTTGGTCGTCATGGCCCCAAGCGGGCCGCCACAACACCTGTTTGCCCGGCGCGATGTTAGCCAACCGCCAGCCACCATCCACTTCCCGGCGCAGCAGCACGTGCTCGCCATCGGCCTGTGGCGCGCGCAGCGCCTCGCGGCCCAGAACCACGCTTCGACCGGGTTCCAGCGCTACCGTCAGGGCGCGCGGCTCCTGCCAGGCCGGCGCGCGATATACCGTCCAACCCACCGCCAGCACCGGCGACAGCCAGACCAGCAGCAACCAGAATTTACGCCAGGTCGCCATGCCGGATTTCCCACGCCCGCCTACCGCTCGCTGCCATCATTTCCTTCCGTGATCGTTTCACGGCTTATCCTTCGCATTCGCCAACGCCGCCAGCCAGTCCGCCACCACCGGCCCGCATTCCTCGCCACCGGTGCCGGCGGTGTGGCTGATCAGACAAGCGAACGCGAGCCGGCGCGCTTCGCCCGGCAGCGCGCCCGGCTCCAGCCAACCCACCAGCCAGGCGTTTTGCACCGCACCGGCTTCGTTCAGATCGGCGGTGCCGGTTTTGGCGTACAAGTAGGGCCGGATGGTATCGAAACGTGGGTCGGCGAAAGCGGCGCGAGCGGTGCCCTGGTCGACCACGAGCCGCATACCCTGGCGAATGCGGTCGGTGGTGATACCCAGCGCCACGCCTTCCGAGTCGCCGGCGGACCGCCCGTTCAATTCCGCCAACAGCCGGGGCACAACCCGGCGGCCGGTGGCAATGGCCGCCGCCACTTCGGCCAGTTGCAGCGGCGTGACCTGCATTCGAAAGCCCAGCGCCGCGAGTCGGGCCTCGGTACGGCTGGCAATCGGGTCCAGGGTGGAAGCCGTCGTGCGCAGCGCAGCGCCGGACTCGATCACGCCCACCGGCAATAATCCACCATCCAAATCCTGGGCCGCGCCAAAACCCAGTCCGGCGACCACGTCCAGCAGCGGTCGCGCACCGCGCAGGGCATGGGGGGTCAACGCCCGGACGCCCGCCAGTCCCGGTGCGGCGGGGGCGTCCAGCAGAGTGGCGTCAGTGGTCTCGACCAGCCAGGCGAACCAGGTATTGAGCGAGTCACGCAACGCCTGCGCCAGACCATAGCGTTCGTCGCCATACCGCTGCATCCGCTCCAACAGGCTCTCCGCCCCGGCCCCGCCCCGGAAATTATGCACTGCGGTCGGTGCGGGCCAGTCGTAGCGGATTCCCGGCCGCCGCGCCCACGGCGCGCAACCCTCGGCGTGGGCCGGATAGCAGGCGGCGTCCGCGCCAAAGTCGTAGGTTCGCGCCAGCGGCAGTTGCGCCCATCCGGCGCTGCCCAGACCGGCCAGCGCCGCCGCCAGGTCCGGGCGATGCGCTGCCTCCCGCTCCAACAGCAACGCATCCACCAGCTTGAACGCCGAACCGGCCGGATGCAGCCCACCGCCGTCGTGGCGCCAGGCCCAGGTCTGCAAGGGACTGCGACGCGGCTGACCGACCGTGAAGCTGTACAGATCGGCCCAGGTAACGCCTTGCGGCGGTTCCGGGTAGTTGGCCACCGCCAGAATATCGCCCCGGTCGGCGTCCAGCGCCACCAGACTGGCCACTCGCTTCTCGCGATAAGGATCGGCCGGTCGAAAGGCCGCGCCCACCTCCGGCAAGCGCCCCAGCAGCGCTCGTCGCGCCGCCGCCTGCATTCCGGCATCCACGGTCAGCCGTGCGTCCACGGTCGTCATGCCGTATTCGCTCAGCCGGGTCAGCGTATGGCCCACCGCCCCCTCATGCGCTGGATCCAGCCCGACCAGCGCCGCCAATCCCAGCGTCCACGCTGCCGCGGTCGGCAGACCATGCTCCAGCAGCGCGGCGCCAGTGCGGTCGCGCAGCGTCACCTCCGCCGGCAGCGGGCGGACTGGCGTGGTGCTGGAGGTCACCGGTGGGTCGCGCCAGACCAGTCGCTCGCCCACGCGCTGGATATGGGCGAAGTCGTAGCGATACGCATCGGGAAACACGGTCGCCGGCAACGGTTGCACCTCCAGTTCCAAACCGGTCGCGCCCTCACCGAGTTCCAGGCGCAGCCAATGGGCCGCCGCTTCGCGCTCGCCGCAGGGCTTCGCTTCCAGGCACCGGGGTTGGCGGGCCAGCACCGTCGCCCCCGTCACGGCCGGAGCCGCCCCCACCACCAGCATTTCCAGTCGCGCGCTGCGCCGGGCTGGTCGCGCCAGCGTCAGATAGAACCGGACCGGCGGTCGCCCCGCCAATGCCGGCC
>JBDHRD010000056.1:0-17353 GCA_039807425.1 Candidatus Contendibacter sp.
GGGGTCGTGGTCCGGCAGGCGGCGGGCGAGGTGCTGGTGCTGAACGAGATCGGCGTGCGGGTGCTGGAATTGCTGGAAACGGCCGTTCCGGTGAACGGCCTGCTGGACGCGCTGGACGCCGAATACCAGATTGACCGGCCCACTCTGGAACGGGATGTATTGGCCTACCTCCAGGAGTTGGTGGACGCCGGCGTGATCGAACCGGTCGCAACTTAGCGAGCGTACAGGAAACTTCCACCGCGAGGCTTTTCCCATGGCGTACACCGACACCTTGCAGCGCACCTGGCGGGAAAATATCCTGTTTTCGGTGCTGGTTGAGCTGACCTACCGCTGCAATCTGAATTGCTTTTTTTGCTACAACGATCCCCATCTCCGGGGCGCTCCGTTGACTACGGACCAGTACGCCCGGTTCTTCGAGGACTTGCGCGAACTCGGCACGCTAAACCTGACATTTTCCGGCGGCGAGCCGCTGGCGCGCGCCGATTTCTTCGTACTGGGCCGCCAGGCGCGCGAACTGGGGTTCGTGGTGCGGGTGAAATCGAACGGCCATGCCTTGAACGGCCGGCTGGCGCGGCGGTTGCGGGAGGAAGTGGATCCCTTCATCGTCGAGGTGAGCCTGCACGGCGCCCGCGCCGAAACTCACGACCGCCAGACCCGGGTAGCGGGCAGTTTCGGGAAGCTTCTGGCCAACTTGCAGGAAATGCGGGCGCTGGGTCTGCGGCTCAGGCTGAACAGCCCGCTGACCGCCTGGAACGAGGCGGAAATCGAAGCGATGTTCGCGCTGGCGGACGGGTGGGGGTTGCCGATCCAGTTTGATCCGCAGATCACGCCGCGCGATGACGGCGATCCGGGGCCACTGGGTGTGGCGCCGTCCCGCGCGGGTGTGGCGCGGTTGTTTGCGCTTCAGAAAGAGCGGGCCGCCGCGCGGCAAACCGACCGGGAGCCCCGTTTGACGGATGCTACCGCCGAGGTTGCTGGTTCCAAACATTGCGGGGCGGGTTCCGCCACGGTGACCGTCGATCCCTTCGGCAATGTCTATCCGTGCGTCCAGTGGCGGCGGCGGGTGGGCAACCTGCACGAACAGTCCATTCAGACCATCTGGCGGCAGTCGCGGGAATTGGCCGAGGTGCGCCGGCTGGCGGTGGAGGTCAAACGGACGGTCGGCCAGCATGGCCCGCTGGGGTTTGGGTTCTGCCCCGGTTTGGCGGAACAGGAGACCGGCAACCCGTCCGGCCTTTATCCCGCCGCCCGGCGGCTGCTGGAACTGCGCCAGCAGGATGTGGGTCCATCGGATGGTCTTTGAGGAGGCATGAACCGACTATTGGCCGTTAGCCTGGCCAGCACGTCCAGTTCCAAATCCCGGCCGCCGCGCGAGGTCGGCACGCTAGGCGCGATCCAGCCGGGCGAAGTCAATGCGCTTTCTGGGGAATATCGGCCAGGGGTAGTTGGGTAATCGCGGCAACCTGTTCGGGTGAATAGTTCATCGCCAGGAGCGTTTCCGCCACGGCCAGCGCCTTGCGATGCGCGCCTTCCTCCATACCCTTTTCCAGGCCCTTTTCCAGGCCCTTTTCCAGGCCCTTTTCCAGGCCTACCCGGTAGCTGGCCAAGCGTTCGATGTCGATGTGCAACATGGCGTAGACCTCCTCGAGATGAACCGTGAGATGGCGGTTGTCCGCCAAAATCTCCAACATGGACAGCACTTCGCGCAGACGTTTTTCGTCCGAACCGGTCAGGGCGCACAGCTTTTCCACGAGCCGCTTCACCACCGTTGCCGGGTCCTCCTCGCCAAAGTCGCCCAGAATCGCCAGCACCAGCGCCTCCGGCTGATCGCGGTCAGACAGCGTGCGGTAGTCGATGGTCCGCATGTCCACCAGATCGTAGCGGTAGTGCAGTTGCGGGCTGTCCAGTTCCGCCTTCATCGTCAGCCGCTCGGGGCCAATGTAGATCAGGCATTGATGGACCCGCTGGCCACGATGCGCCAGATGAATGTCGGTCAAATAGCGCAACATCCGCACCGGCATTTGACCGTCGTTGGCGTTCTGAATTTCCAGATGCAGGATGAAGGGGTCGCCCTGGGCGGGCGTGACCTTGGCCACCAGGTCGGCCCGGCGGTCTTCGATGCGTTGTTCCTCGGTCGAGAGCAGTTCGGCGTCGATCAGGTCCAGCCGCAGCAGGTAGGTCGCCATGTCCAGCAGGAGGCGCTTGAGCAGGCTTTTGGAAACGATGTCTTTTTGGCGCATGCGCGGCATTCTAGCACCGCGCCGCCGGGAACCGTTCCGGCTATCTACTCGGCGGCTTCCGGTACGGTGAACGTCTCCGCCGCCAGATGCCCGAATACCTGCTCGTGGGTGAAGTTGTCGTCGCGAAACGCCTGACTTTCGAGCAGCAGGAAAAATCTGCCGCACTCGGTCGCGGGCAGAGCTTGGAGATCTTCAAGCAGCTCTTCGGCGGTCATGGCATGACTCATGACTTTCCCTCGGCACACAAATAGCGATTCAGTTCATCGTAAAAATTTTCGTGCGATCCGACTTGGTAAAAGTCGATCACCAAAAAATCTACCTCCGCGCCCTAGCCCCTAGTCGCGCCATCCCGCCACCCGGCAGCGGATTTCAGGAAGCGATGGGCCCACTGGGACAAGCACTAGGATTACTCTTGCCGACACCGCCCGTGCAAACATTGGCAGCGACTTCCAAAGGTTCCCGGGACAAAATGCGTGGTGGGTGATAGGGCTTTTTCGCCTGGGGAGCGAGATCTTCGCGGATCGGTTGCTGGGCTGAGTGGTTCATGGCGGCTTTACCGTGATGGTGTTTGGGAAATGATCGGAGAGATCGATGAGTTGAAACCCCGGCTGCTCTTGGCCTCGCATCGCCGGGTGGCGTTGCGGGGGCGGTGGGCAGCCGGGGCGGTTGTCAAGGACGCAACTCCAAGGCAGGATCGCCGAGCAGGCTGTAGATACGCAGCATGTACGCCGGCACGTCCTGGCGCTGCGTATTGTCCCACAACGCCTGTTGGACCGCCTCGCCTAGCGTCGGCGTCCATTGCTGGAACACCGCCGCGAGCATGCTCTGGTCGAGCAGAACCGCCGGGCTATTCAGCGACAGCCCGGTAGCCGACCAGACGGCGAGGGCACCGCCGTCGGCGTCCAGAACCAGCCGCTCGCCCAAGGCGGCATGGCCCGGCGTCTCGAACCGATTGATGACACAGGTCGGGGCGCTGATCACGGGCAGCGGGCCGGTACTGCGCAACGCGCCCATGTCGTCGACGGTCAGCAGGCCCGACCCGCCGAGGCGATCCATGCTACCGTGGCCGATGTAGTTGACCCAACCCACGCCCTGGTTCATGCCCGCGAACAACTGCGCCCGCGCGGCGGTGATGTCGTATTGGTCGAGATCAATCCGACCCACGTTCATCCCACTGGGTAGTAGCGTCGCCAGCGAGTTACTATCCTGGGCGAAATTGCCAGCCTCGGGATCCCGTTTGTCGGCCAGGAGGAGCGCGCCAGCCTGGCGCAGTGAAACCGCCTTCTGTTCGTAAGCTTTGACCTTGCTCAGGTAAGTCTGGAGATCCGTCGCGCTCGCCGCCGGGATGCGGCCGATCGCCACGTCGGGCGCGCCGTCGCCGTCGAAGTCCACCAGGCAGTTGTCGCAGCCGTACAGGCCGTTGGGCGTGGACGTTAGCAGGGTGGGGGCCTGTGGCTCGCCCTTACCGCCCAAGTCGCGGTAATCGAAGCTGCCGATGCCGACGAGCGCCACGTAACGCACGCCCCAATTGCTGGCGGCTCGACGGAGGAAGTCGCGCACCGCATGGGGACTGGCGATACCCCAGTTGTAGCTGTCGTAGATTTCGTCGGTGCCCACCACCCGACCGTGGCGATAGTCGGCCAGCGTTTGGGCCGCATCCACCAGCGCGGGCGGTGCGATGACCAGATAGTCCACCCGGTCGCGGGTGGTTTGCAGGTCGGCGGCGGTCATCGGAGCGGGCGCGGCTGGGGTGATGGCCGCGCCGGTCAACGCCAGGTAACGCCGGCCCTGCTCGGCGGTGAAGGTAACGCTCTGACCGGTCGCGCCGGGCGTCACGGTAGTCTTGGCAATGTGGACCGGTTTTCGCGGATTGCCGATGTCGAAAACATAAAGATCGGTCGTACTGAAGCCATCCACCGCCAGCGGACCATCACGCTCGGCCTTGAGGGTGAGCCGGTCGCTGGCGGCGCGGGCCAGACGGCGGTATTTCACCTCGATGCGGTCGAGGTAGAACATATTGTCCGAACCGCCCAGGGCCTTAACCTCCACGGTGTTGTCGCCGCTCTTCAGTTGCGCGCTTGTCACCGGTAGCCGCAGTTCGTAATCGGCCAGATCATTCCATGCCCCCTGGCCGAGTATCTGACCGTTGATCGACACCCGCACCGGGTGTGCTCCAGGACCCGCCCCCTTTAGGAAAACCTTGAGCTTGCCATCGCCGGCCACGTCGGGCAGGGAAACGGTAAACTCCTTGGTGCTCCAGGCGGGGTTGTTGCCGCCGATGAAGCCTTCCCAATACCAGTAATCGCTTGCCGGGTCGGTGGACACCACGGTGGCGGCGAAGCGGTCCTGCTCCGCCGTGATCGTGTTGTCGAAGTGGCCAGCCGCTACCGGGTCCGGGGCTGTTTGGGACGCCTCGTCCATCACCGCGCCCTTCTGGTTCGACCGCAACCGGTAGATGTGGTCCAGGGTGTACAGGCTGTCGATGGCTTCGCCGTAGAACAGGATTCCCGCATCGTTCGCCGCGGGCAGCCAGGCCACGTCCTTGCCGGCCACGGTGAGTTCCAGCTTGCGGTTGCGCAGCGCCTTGAGCACGTTGTCTTGGGTGCTGCCCATCGCCTGGGCGATTTGGGCGGCGCTGGCATAGTACAAGCCGTTTTGCCGTACCGGGATTTGCGCCATGCCCGTCACCCTGTTTTTGCTCGCCATCGGACTCGCCGTCTGGACGGTTCGCATGACGTTTCGGGCGCTGAGCGCATGGGGTACGGCCTGGTAGCCTTGCGCCGGGTCGGCGTAGGCACCATCGGTTTCGTCCGCTGGCGCGGATTGCAAGGCCGCCGCCTGCGTCCTGACCGACGGCGTCGCCGGCGTCACGGTGTAGGGGCCGTGGACGCGCGCGCTACCCCAGACTTCCTGCTCCACCAGTTGGTAGGTGTAGGTCTGGTCGGGCCAGGCGTCCGGGTCCACGAAGGTATATCGACCGCCCTGCGGCGAGGTGATCAGCGCCGGTAGCAGCGTGTCGTTGAGGCGCTGGTAATCGCCGCTGATGGGTTCCAGCCGTTCGACGTGGAAACCGGCGGTTCCCAACTCGAAGGCGGTTTCCCAGCGCAACACGACGCGCCCACTTTCGACCGTCGCCCCGAATCCCGCGATACTGGCCAGGGTGGCCTTGCAGGTGGCGCCGGAGATAACACCGGGAATCTGGCTTTCGTCGAGGCTGGAATTGGTCGCCCCGTTTGCGCCGGGGGTAGCGTCGAAAGCATTCGCCGCAGTCGTCGTGGTGCCGTTGGCGCCGCCAGTGACACTGGTGGAACCGGCGGGGCTGGAGAGATAGATCACACCGCCCGCGCCGCCGCCGCCGGGACCGTGGTAATTGCACTGGTCACCCGGGGGGGAGGCAGTACAATTACCTTGTGGTTGCGTGGGCCAAGCGTTGGCGCCGACGGCGCCTTGGGCATTGATGGTCAGGCTGGTCAGTCCGCCGGTGCGGGCGAACACCAACACGCTGCCGCCCGCGCCGCCACCGCCGCCGCCGTCTTGGGCGGGCGTGACGCCAACGCCGCCGTTGGCGTTGAGGGTGGCCGTGCCGGCGATGCTATTGGCGCGAACGATGATGATGCCACCGCCCTGGCCGCCGCTGGATTGCACGCCAGACGAGTTGTTGCGGCTGCCGCTGCCGCCGCCGCCGCCCAGGGCCAAGCGACCGGCAGTGTGAGGGAAGATCGCGCCGCCGAAACCGCCACCCGGCAGGTTGCTGCTCCAGGTATTGCCGCCGGTACCGCCCGCGCCGCCGTTGCCGCCGCCGCCGCCGCCGGAGTTTTCGCCGTTGCTGGAGGGATTGCCGTCGGTTCCGCCGCCGCCGGCGTTGCCCGGCGCGCCGCGAGCGCGGCTGGCGTTGGTGTTGGTACCGTTGGGATAGCCGGTGCCCGTCGCGAGCGTCGCGGTGCCGTTGTACATATAGTTGGGCGAACCCGCGACGCCTTCACCCTTGTTGCCGTTGGCGCCCAGGTTCGTTCGAGTGCGGTAGTCGGTATTGGACCCACCAGCCTCGCCATCGAGATCCTGTCCACCGCCCCCCCGGAAGCCCAGCGCATCGACGTTGATCGAGCCGCTGGAGAAGGTGAGGGTATTCGCCACGTCCAGGGCGACGATGCCGCCGGAGGTGCCGTTCCAGGGGGAAGCCGTGACTTCGCCGGTCACGCTGGCATCGTAGTACTGCGGCACCCGCACCACCTGGAAGCGGCGCTGGCCTTGGATGGTCGTAGCGGCTGCGTTGGTGTAGGTATTGATCAGACCGCCGCCCGCGCCCTTGCCTTCGATCGGCACGGAATCGCCGCTGACCGCGCCTTTGGCCACCACGAATTCGTAGCGGCCGGCATTGTGGTAGTTGGTGGCGCCGCTGGCAAGACCACCGGATATGCCATCCCCGTAGCTATCGGTGTTGGTGTAGTCGATCGTCGCATCCTGCATCTGAATCACCAGCAAGAGATCGCCGGCGGCGATAGCAGTCGCGGCCCCTCGCGATGTCCCGACCGAGATGCTGACCGCGCCCGCATTGGCGGTGGCCGTGCCGGGGTAATAGGTGTTGTAGGTGCCGGCGGCCAGCGTCATCGTACCACTGCTCGGCGGATTGGCGCACAGGGCGCTGGTGAAGGGGCGCAAGGCGAAGGTGACGGCGACCCAGCCGGCATTATTGCTGGTAAAAGCCGCCGTACCGCTGGCGCCAGCGCTGGCTTGGGTCGCGTCGGCTACGCCTAGACCGGCACCGCTGCCGCCCCCCTCTCCCGAGATGGACAGCCGGGAGGTGATGGGACTCCCCGCAGGCACGCTATTCGCCGGTGCGGTCGGGGAATTGGCAGTACCGATACCGGCTATGCGCACGACCGTGGTATCGGCAACGGTGGTAGTGACGCTCGGGGCAGTGGCATTCGCGCTGCTACCAGCAGCGACACCGGAGACGTCGATGGCTTGCAGCCCATCCACTCCGGTGTAGCGCAGGATCGCGCCCGCCGCCCGGGCGTTGCTGGGCCAGGTGAATTGGTGGCTAGTCCCCGCGCTCGCGTTATAGCGAAGGTAGAAGACCGCCAGGGTCTCGGTGTCTTGGGTTTGCTGCTGAACTTGGGTCCAGCCGGCGGGGGCGGTCACCGTGCCGCCGCGCGTGGAAATGGCGGCGATCAGCACATCGTTTTGGACCGTGCCGATCGGGTTGGCGAGGGTGATGTTGGTGGCGTTGGTCGTGCCGGTGGTCTGCGGCTCATGTGACTGATAAGCTGGCGCCGCTTGCGTGGCCGTCCATGGCAACGCCCAGCCCAGCACCAGAATCAAAATGGCGTAAAGGAGCGCCCATCGGGCCGCGCTCGGGTTATTGTTAACAAGCATCGTAATCACCCCATTTCGGAATGGAAAATCGAGTGGATTGATTCTTCGGTAAGCGGGCGAACTTCAATCGAGCACCCATCGGGCTAAAATGGGCCGGCGGCCCTCAAAAAAGTTCATTATTCTTGCAAATTTTAGCATTGAATTTATTCCAATCATAACAGGACATGAGCCAGCGGAGCGTCATCCCCGTGAATAAACGGGGGCATTTGGGTTTAATTTGGCAAATACTATGCCAGATTCGGACGGATGTCGCACGCATCCGGCGCCCGACCTGCTGGGCTGTCAGAATTGTAATGTATGCCGGTCTGCTGCGACGCTCGCACGGGTGACATCGCCAGGCGGTCGAATCGGAAGCTCTCGTCCAGAGAGTCGTCGTGGTTGGCAGCCAGGTTCGTGGCGTCCGCCCGATCTCGAAAGCCGCCGATCAAGCGAGCGGCCGGTTGATAAAGCCGGCTGCGAGCGGTGTTCGGCGGCTCTTCGGCGCGGCTGGTTAACGAGGCCGCTAACGTCACGATCAACCGCCGCCGTTCTTGCGGCGACAATTGCTGGGCTTCCATGACGATCTGTTCAATAGTGTTTGGCATGAATGATGATCCCGGCAAGAGGTGATAATGACGACATCATGGACATGCATCAGATCGACTACCCGAGGAAATCGTGGTGAGCGGGTCTGGTCCGTGCGATCGCCCGGCCGTTTGCGTTGCGAAGATGGCCGCGACCCATGGGAAAAGCCTGAATCAGTGGGTGGTGAAGGCGCCGAAACGCCCGATAGGCGGCCAGAATCGTAGCATCGTGAGCAATCATCATCTTTTTTGATCGCTTATAAACAGTCATGTAGACTTCAGGCCAAGCTTGGCGGTACGGAGCGTGTAGCCATGAACGAACCCTATTTGACTATTCAGGAAATCGCGGCGCGCTGGAAAATCAGCGTGCCGACCGTTCGCCGGATGATTGCGCACGGCGAGGTAGCGCCCGTCCACATCGGGCGAGCGGTCCGGATCGAACGCAGCGAGATCGAACGTTTTGAGAGCAGCCGGCGTCGCGCCGACCACGACTTGATTCGCGCGCAGGAATCCAGCCTCGCTCAGGTGTGGAACAACGCCGATGACGAGGTTTGGAACGATGCTTGAGGCCGGGAGCCTGGTGGTCTTGCCGTTTCCATTTTCCGATTTGCGCGCTGCCAAACGTCGCCCCGTGCTGCTGTTGACCGCGCCGGACGGTTACGGCGATTTTCTGGCCATGGCGGTAACTTCCCAGACCGGGCATCCGGACAGTCTTGCGCTCGCTCAATCCGACATGCAGACCGGAACGCTGCCCAAAGCCAGTTGGATTCGAACCGACAAGGTGGTTTCGCTGAATCGCGCCCTGGTGGCGAAAGAGATCGGCAAGGTCGGCGCGGCGTTGCGCTTACAAGCCGTTCACCAGCTCTGCGCCAGACTGAAGACCTGATAAAACGCCTGCGCGAATGCCTGGCGATGCTGGAGATTCTGGCCGACAACCGCCATCTCGCCCTCGACCTTCGGGAGACCCACGCCATGTTGCACATCGACCTTGAACGGCTGCCCAGCTATCAAAAGGGCCTGGAGAAGGGAATGGAGCAGGGAAGGGAAGAAGGCAGGGAAAAAGGCGCGCATCGCAAGGCGCTGGCCGAGGCGCTGCTGGCGATGAATTTTACCCCGGAACAGGTGGCCGCCATCACCCAACTGCCCCTGGCCGAGATTCCAAGGAAGTCGCGGTGAGCCGGTCTGGCTCGCGCGATCGGTTGGCCGTCCGCGCCGCGAGGATGACCGCAGCCCATGGGAAAAACCTGAATCGATGGGCGGGCCGCTCGCCACCCCTCCTCGACCAAGGAAGAGAAAGTTTTTGAGATTTTATTGGAGTGGCCCTACATCATGTCGATTAGCGTCGCGCTGGTACGCAAGCTGGATACGGTGGCGCCGGAAATCCGGGACGTGCTGCTGGAACTGATCGATGAAGTCGAGCAGCACCGGGAAACCTCGGTCAACAAAGTCGAATTCAACGAACTCAAGGGCAAAAACCTGCCGCTGGCGCCGCTGATCGTCACCCACTTCGCCCACCCCAAACGGCTGGCCCAGGCCGAGCAGGAGGGGATCACCGTGGTCCAGAGCTTCGAGTGGTAGGGACGCCGGCGATCCCGGCCGACTTCGGTGACCCGACGCATGACCAATCGTCTCGCCTATGTGGCCGAGCGGTTCCGCAAGGCGCTGGCGCAGTTGCCGCACCTGCCGTGGGCGCTGGGGCTGATCTGGCGCGCGACTCGCGGCTGGACCCTGGCCTGGGCGGCGCTGGTGATCGTGCAGGGCTTGCTACCGGTCGCCGTGGTGCTGTTGACCCGCACCCTGGTGGACAGCCTGGTCGTCACGCTGCACGCGCCGGACGATGGGTCGGCGCTACGGCAAACCCTGCTCTGGGTGGCGCTGATGGCCAGCCTGCTGCTGCTCGGCGAGGCGCTGCGCGGCATCGCCACCTGGGTGCGCACCGCCCAGGCCGAGTGGCTGCGCGACCACCTCGACGAGCGCATCCACGCCCAGGCCATCCAACTCGACCTCGGCTATTACGAAACCCCCGAATACTACGATCAACTGCACCGGGCGCGGGTGGACGCCCTCGGCCGCCCGCTGGCGCTGCTGGAGAACCTCGGCCATCTGGCGCAGAACGGCCTGACCCTGCTGGCCATGGCCGGCGTCCTGTGGGGCTATGCGCCCTGGCTGCCGCTGGTGCTGATCGGCGGCGCGCTGCCGGGGCTGGTGGTGGCGGCCCGGTTCATCGCGCGCTTCCATCGCTGGCGCCTTCGCAACACCGGTAACGAACGTCGCGCCAGCTACTACGACTGGATGCTGACCTGGGACCGGGCGGCGGCGGAACTGCGCCTGTTCGATCTCGGCGACTCGCTGCGGACCGCCTATCGCGCCGTGCGCGGCCAATTGCGCGGCGAGCGCCTGCAACTCGCCCGCCAGCAGATGCTGGCCGAACTGGGCGCGGACGTCATCGCGCTGCTGACCATGGGATTGACCCTCGCCTGGATGATCGGGCGACTGGCGCACGGCGCGGCCAGCCTGGGCGATCTGGCGCTGTTTTATCAGGTGTTCAGCCAGGGCCAGCGGTTGATGCGTACCGCGCTGGGCAGCGTCGGCGAGATGTACGGCAACCTCCTGTTCCTGGAAAACCTGCACGAATTCCTGGCCCTGCAGCCCAAGGTCACCGACCCGCCCCGGCCCGTGCGCCCGCCCCCGGGCGCGCCGGGAACGATCCGGCTGGAAAACGTCCGTTTTCGCTATCCCGGCAGCCAGCGGCTGGCGCTGGATGGCTTCGACCTGACCCTGCCGGCTGGCCAGATCGCGGCCATCGTCGGCGAGAACGGCGCCGGCAAGAGTACGCTGATCAAGCTGCTGTGCCGGTTCTACGACCCGGAGGTGGGCCGGGTCAGCCTGGATGGGGTAGACCTGCGGGAGTTGGCGCTGGCCGACTGGCGACGGCGAATCACGGTGCTGTTTCAGGAGCCGGTGCACTATCACGACACCGTCGCCTACAACCTCGCTTGTAGCGACCTGGCCGCCGCGCCGGACGCCGAGGCGATGACCGCCGCCACTGGCGCCGCCGGGGCCGAAGGGCTGATCCAGCGGCTGCCGCGGGGCTACCAGACGGTGCTGGGCAAGTGGTTCGGCGGCACGGAACTCAGCGTGGGCGAATGGCAGCGGCTGGCGCTGGCCCGCGCCTTTCTGCGGCGATCCGCGCTGCTGATTCTGGACGAGCCGACCAGCGCCATGGATTCCTGGGCGGAAGCCGACTGGCTGGCGCGGTTTCGCGCCCTGGCCGCCGGGCGCACCGCCATCGTGATCACCCACCGCTTTACCACTGCCCTGCACGCCGATGTCATTTACGTCATGGGACAGGGCCGCATCCTCGAATCGGGCAGCCACGCCGAGCTGCTGGCGCGCGGCGGACGCTATGCCCGGTCGTGGGCGCAACAATGGCGGGAAGTCGAGCGGTCGTCCACATCCCAGACAGCCGGTGATTGACCCAGGATGTGGCAGGATTGGAGGTGAAAATCCAGCCTGTACCCCAGCATCAACCTGGCGCCCGTACCGGCCAATCCCGCAACCACCGCCCAGTGTTCGCCAGTTGCCGGCGCAGCAACGCCCAGTTCTCCGCCCGTTTCCGCTCTTCCAGACAACGCAGGAAACGAACCTTGCCGGCCTCGTCCTGACGTTCCAGAATCGCCGCCCACAGCGCGTCGCCCACGTTGTAAACCCGCCCATCGGCCAAACAGACCGGGATGACATCGGCGACGGGAACCGCCAAATCCCCTGCCACGGTTTCCACCGCCGCACGGATGTTCGCTGCTTTCGCGCTTCGCGCATCGCGCAAATCGTAGGGAGGTTGCCACTCGCGCGGCGGGCGAAGTTGATCGATGTGACTGACCGCGAGCAGCAGCGGCGGCGGGCGGCGATCCAGGCGTTCAGCCTGCCAAGCGCGCACAGCGTCCAGGGTTTCCCGTTCGGTGTGCCGGTCGGGTCGGTGCGCGGCGCAGACCCAGAGGAGCAAGTCCGCGTCCAGTACCGCTTTCTTCAGCGCCTTGTCGCCGAGCCGTTCGGTATCGCAGCCCGGGGTATCGAAGATCAGCGCCGCTTCCAAGCCGTCGCGTTCCAACCGGTAGGGAGCGAAAGCCGTCGTCGTGTCCGGCAGCGCATCGGTCGCGGCAGCCAGCCGGCCAAACAGGGCGTTGATCAGGCTCGACTTGCCGGCGTTGGCCCGACCCAGCACCACGATTCGCAGCGGCTCGCTGACCCGCGCGGCGCTTTCGGCAGACTGCTCCAGGTCGCGCTGGGAAGCCGGCGTTGGAACGGCGGTCGGTTCGCCATCGGCCAGCGTCAGCCGTCCGCTGTACAACTCGATGGCGTAATAGCCGACCTTGCGCACGTATTCGCGCAACAGCCAGCGCCGGGTTTCGGTCCAGGCCTGGCTATACGCCTGACCGCGCAAATGGCCCCAAATCTCGCTGAGCAGCGCATCGGCGGGATTGACGACCAGGCGGCCCGCGCGATAGACGTTGAACAGCCGTTCGGCGGAATCCTTCCAGCGCCAGACGCGCGCCAGGTCGCCCATCTTCAGCCACTGGCTGAATGGAATGTGCTCGGCGATGGCGGCGCGCAGGTCGCGGCTGGCCCGCTCGATGATCAACAAGGTGTGCGGCACGGTCCATTCCAACAGCGGCCGTTCGACTTCGGGATGGTAGCGGCGGGCGACGACTTCCAGGGTGTTCCGGCCCAGGGTCCACAACCGCCCGCCGTCATCCAGCGGCCAATCCTCCGGTTTCGTTTCTTCCGCCAGCCGCTCGACTGCCGCCCAAGCTTCCTCTGCTTTCAGCGGCCAGCGTGGATCGGGACCGGTCGCCGCCCCGGACAACAATCGGCGGTCGCGCTGCAGCAACCAGCATTGCAACCCGTAGCCAGCAGCACTGCACAAGACCATGGCCAGCAGCCACCAGGGCAGGGCCTCTGCCCGCCACAACCAGAACAGTCCAAGCGGCGCCAGCGCGAGAATCGGCAGCGCCCATAGCAACAGCACCAGCAGGCGCAACCGGTCGAGTCGGTCGAGCAGCGCTTTCATCTCGGCTCCGCCGGGTTTTTTTTCCACAAGCTTGCACCGTTCCTCAGCCCCTCGGCGTAAATCCGGCGCAACACCTCGGGGTCCACCAGGCTGTGCTGTCGCCGGCTGGCGAAGTAGTAGCCGGCGGCCTTGCCGAGGGCGTAAGTGGTCGCGCCGCTGGCGGTCGCGCCCCAGACCGCACCGACCGTCTGCCCCAACCAGGGCACGAGCTTGATCAATTCCCGACCGACCGTTCGCGCCACGTAGCCGATACCGATACTTGCGCCGAGCAGGCCGAGAAATTCGGACGCCATCTGTCCATTCCAGTCCTGCTTATACAATCTGGCGAGCACGCGCAGCAGGTTGGCCTGTATCGACGGCACGCCGACCAGGTCCACCAAGGGCAGCGCGCCGACGCCGGTAGCGGCCAAGGCGTGACCAACGATGTGGGGGTGGGCGGCGCGGTGATAGACATCGCGAATGCCGGGGTCGCCCCGCAACATCGCCTGCAAGCCCAGGGTCGAGACGGCTTCGATCGCGGTCCACAGCGCCTCCAGACCATAATTGGCGGGTTCGTAACCGTCTTCCGGCAAGGTCAGGTCGATGGATACCCAGCGCAACGCCGCCGAACCGGGTAGTGCGCCCAGTCGGTCACGTTGCGCGCGCAGGGCGCGACTCAGATCGGTGGGAACCTGGGGCGGCCACGGTTCGCGGTCGTAGGGATAGGGCAGAAGATGCCCGCCGCCGGGCGGATACGCCTCGTGCAGGCCGGTCTGGGCAATCAGCACCGGCCATTCGGGATGGCGCTTGCGAACCTGGCGCAGCACCGCGAACACGGCGTCCTGGCGGATGTCGGTTGCTTTCATCACCCCGAGCAGCAAGTGAGCCTGCGATTCGCAGTAGTGGGTATCGTCGCCGGGATCGTAGGCCACTTCGCCCAGGCCGCGGGTGTCGAGAAAGCGCACCACCGCAGCCTCGGTCGGAAAGTCGTAAAAGCGGGCGGTGCGGGTGCAAGGTTGGAAACCGTTGCCGATTTCGGCGGTGTCGCTACCGGTCAGGGCGCGGATGATCGAAGTTTTGCCGGCCTGGGCCTTGCCGATCAGCCACAGCACCGGGAGCGGCTGTCGCGCCCGCACCTCGCGCAGCGCCGCCTCCAGCGCCGCATCATTGACGCGCGGATCGAACAGCGCCGCGCGCAGCCGACGCCAGTAGTCGGGGAAATCCTGCCAGCCGGGGGACATCGCCGGGCCATTCTCCGAAGATCGCTCCGTAAAAAAATCGCTCTCCCTGGCTCCCACCAGGGAGAGCGATGATCCAGCCGGCGCGGCCGTGGCCGGAAACCACTCCCGCACCATCGGTCCAAACCGCGCTAGCGCCAGTCCTCGCGCTGGTCGCGCGGCGGGGGTGGGGGCGGCGCGTAGCGATTGCCTTCGTTCCAAAATCGGTTGTCGCGCTGCGGCCGGTCGCTGCGATCACAGTCCACCACGCCCTGGCGGCACAGGGTTTCCCGCCAGGCGTATCTCAGGAAAACTTGAGAAAATGGCCGGCGCTCCGGCTCGAATTCCACCCGCCGCGACGGCGACCATTCTTTTTCCCCATAGCCGGTGCCCGGTTCCGACGGTGCGCCGCGCGGCGCTCCTTCCACCGAGGAGGGTGCGCGCCGCAGCCCCCGCTGATCACTATAGCCGGGGCCTTCCTGGCTCCACGGTTGCGGTTGGACCCGCTCCACCTCGCGGAATGCCGCCACGGCGATCACGCCCATCGCCGAGTAATCGCCCCAGGCGCCCGAGTAGGAATCGCCGGCGTCGGTGAAATAGAAACGGTTGACCCGGTTTTTACCGGTGCGCCAGCCTTGATAACTCTCCTCCTGATACGGCCCGAGGACGTACATCCGCTCGTCCGACCGCAGGTTGGATCGGTCGCCGGAAATGATGTTGCGACCATCCACCGCGATCACCACACCGATGCGCTGGTTGGTCCGATTGCGAATCTGAACGGAATAATTCTGGCCACGCCGCGCTTCCAGATACGCCTTGTAGACTCCTCCCCCACCCTCGCGCACCGGGAACTGCGGCAGGGTCCGGCCCCGGTCGCTGACCACGTCCACTTCGATATCGCTACCGCCATACCGCTGCGCCCAGACCGCGGTCGGACCCAGCAACAACGCCGCCATCACCCCCGCCCACCACTTCTTTTTCATCGAATCCGCTCCTGGTTGCTCAACTGGCCCGCGGTTGTTCGTCACCGCGATTCTGAGATCACGTACTTCAGCCTAAGAAGCTGTCTGAAAACCAAGCCTTTGATCTAGATGATAGTGGAACCGGCTTCCAGGCGGTTTTTGGCTATTTAAGCCGGCTGGAAGCGGGCTCCACAGAAAATTTTTCTTAAAAATCAGTTATGAGTTTTTCGACAGTCTCTAAAACCCTTATTTTATAGACTTCATTTTATAGACTTCAGCCGCCAGCCAAAATGGCCAAAGTCGAGGACCATGAAAAAAGCGCTCCTGCCGCGGTCACGCGCAGGAACTGCTGATGAGGCTACTATTGTGTTGCATGCGCCGGCCGATGAAAATCGGTTACCTTGCTCGATCAGGGCAAAAAATTCGTCGGCAAAATCGAACCGTATTATCCCCAAGATGGAGTACATAACCTCATGACGATTGACTGGATCCATTTCACCCCGCTCAGCGCCTTGACGGGCGGCTTGCTGATCGGCCTGTCCGCTGCCCTGCTGATTCTTTACAACGGGCGCATCGCGGGTATCAGCGGGATTGTCGGGGGGTTGCTGCAACGCCTCCAAACCGGTGACGTGGGGTGGCGGGCAGCCTTCGTGCTGGGTTTGGTACTCGCGCCGGTGCTGTATCGGGCCGCTGCCGTATTGCCGGAGATCCGCATCGATGCGGGCTGGGCGGTGCTCCTGCTGGCTGGTGTGCTGGTGGGTTATGGCGCTCGCCTGGGTTCCGGTTGCACCAGTGGCCACGGTGTCTGTGGGCTGTCGCGGTTGTCGCCCCGGTCGCTGGTGGCCACTCTGACCTTTATGGCCACCGGATTCATCACCGTGTATGCCATTCGCCATCTCTTTACCTAGGAAATCCCGATGAGCGTTCTGCTTTCTTTCGTGTTCGGGCTGATCTTCGGCTTGGGACTCATCGTTTCAGGCATGAGCAACCCAGCCAAGATCATCGGTTTTCTTGACCTTGCCGGCGTCTGGGATCCTTCGTTGATATTCGTCATGGCGGGCGCTATCGCCATCGGCATCGTGGCCTTCACGCTGGCCAGGCGCAGGGAGCGATCCCTGTTGGGTGCGCCCATGCAACTGCCGACCGCTCGTGACATTGACCGACGACTGGTGGCCGGCAGTGCCCTGTTCGGCATCGGCTGGGGGCTGGCCGGCATCTGTCCCGGCCCGGCGCTGGTTCTGCTCGGTTCCGGCAGCGCCAAGGGCATCGTCTTCACACTGGCCCTGCTTGCTGGCATGGCGCTGTTTGAAGTTCAGCAACGGATGCGCCAGGCCGCCAGTCATTCGCCGGATGTCTGATACTCTGTCAGCCCTGTTCTGATGGATGGCTACCGTTCGGTTCCCGGTCATCGACGCGAGTTCCCATAAAAAATCCCTTCCCCGGCTGGGAAAGGGATGCAGGGTCACAAAGGCCATCCTCTATCCGGCCCTCCCCCATCCGAGGGAGGGTGTTTTGCCGGTTAGGGGATCAAGAGACGCCAAACTCAATGATGCGCGACCGCCCGCCGGACTTCTTCCAGCGAGTTCGGATCGTCCAGGGTGGACAGATCGCCCGGATCACGGCCTTCGGCCAGCGCCTGGATCGAGCGCCGCAACAGTTTGCCGGAACGGGTCTTGGGCAACGCACTGACGAAGTGAATGGCGTGCGGCTTGGCCACCGCGCCGAGCAGTTCCTGCACCTTGCCGATGACTTCCTTCTCCAGTCGCTCGGTGGCGCCCGGCGCATCGAGCTGGGTCGGATCCTTCAGCCGGCAGAAACCGACCGGCACCTGACCCTTGAGCTTGTCGGCCACGCCGATCACCGCCACTTCGGCCACGCCCGGATGACTCTGGATCGCCTCTTCGATTTCGCGGGTGCCCAGCCGGTGGCCGGCCACGTTGATCACGTC
>JBDHRD010000057.1:0-17133 GCA_039807425.1 Candidatus Contendibacter sp.
GATAGGGCGCTAGACAGAATCGGCGTAATGCCTTACGCTAGATATCTGCGTAGCATAGACCCCCGAATCGTTTATCCCAAACTTGATATGTAAAACCTTAGTTCATGCCCAACACTCTGTCAAGCTCTGCCGATGCTGTTCACCGCTTCTGGGACCGATATCTGAAATTGCTGCATAAACAAGGTGTCAAGCCACCGGCGGACCGGTGGTTCGTGATCCGGGCCGAGGCGTACATCAAGGCTACCGCCGAACGGCGCCTGGTGGAGCACACCCCTGCCGACGTCCACCGGTACCTCACAAACCTTGGCAGAATAGACAGAATCAGCGACTGGCAATTTCGGCAATCGGTCGATGCTATCCAGAAATTGTTCGAGTTGGTGGGCGCGCCATGGTTGCCCGAGGTCGATTGGGACTTCTGGCGGGATTCGGCGCAAACCTTGCCAGCGCATCATCCCACCATCGCGCGAGTTTCCAACCCGCCGGTGTTGCCGTCCCCCTCCAGCGGTGTGACGCCAGACGACGAGATGGAGAGGGAGAACCCTCCGACGGTTATCGACCGCCTGGTGACGGTGATTCGGCAGCGCAATTATTCGATCCGCACCGAGGAGGCGTACCGATCCTGGACCGAGCGCTTCCTGGCCTTCATTGGCCACCGGGACCCGCGCACGGCGGGGGCAGCTGAGGTCATGTCGTTCCTGGAAACGTTGGCGGTACAGGGCAACGTGGCGGCGAGCACGCAGAATCAGGCCCTCAATGCCCTGGTGTTTTTTTATGGCCAGGCGCTGGAACAACCGCTCGGCGATCTGGGTTCTTTCATCCGGGCCAAGCGTCCGCAACGGTTGCCCGTGGTGTTGACGCGGGGCGAAGTGCTGCGCTTGCTGGACCGGTTGGAAGGCACGCACCAATTGCTGGCGTCGCTGTTGTACGGTACTGGAATGCGCCTGATGGAGTGCCTGCGGCTACGGGTCAAGGATGTGGACTTCGCCTATCGCCAAATCGTGGTGCGGGACGGCAAGGGTCAAAAGGACCGGGTGACGCCGTTGCCGGACAAATTGATCGAGCCGCTGCGCGCGCACCTCGAAAAGGTCCAGGCGCTGCACGAAACGGATTTGAGCCAAGGCAACGGTGAGGTGTTCCTGCCGTTCGCGTTGGCGAAAAAGTATCCGAACGCGGCCCGCGAATGGGGTTGGCAATACGCTTTTCCCAGTGGACGGTTGGCGGTGGACCCCCGGAGCGGCGCGATTCGGCGGCATCACCTGCATGAAAATGGCTTGCAAAAAGCGGTGAAGCAGGCGGCGACGGCGGCCCGGCTGACCAAACCGGCCAATTGCCACGCCCTGCGCCACAGCTTCGCCACTCACCTGCTGGAGACGGGCTACGACATCCGCACCGTGCAGGAACTGCTCGGCCACTCGGACGTCTCGACCACCATGATTTACACCCACGTCCTCAACCGGGGCGGCAAAGGCGTGGTCAGCCCGCTCGATGCCATTTGAAGGAGCCCGATGACCGATGCCCTCCTGATCGCCGGGGTGGACGAAGCCGGGCGCGGTCCCCTGGCCGGTCCTGTCCTCGCCGCCGCCGTTATCCTCGATCCCGACCATCCCATCGCGGGTCTGGCCGATTCCAAACAGCTTAGCCCGCTCCGCCGCGAGCGACTGGCGGTGGAAATCCGCGCCAAAACCCTGGCTTGGGCGCTGGGTCGGGCCGAGGTCGAGGAAATCGACCGGCTCAACATCCTGCAAGCCTCCCTGCTGGCGATGCAACGGGCCATCGCCGCTTTAAGCATCGTCCCGGACCAGGTGCTGGTGGACGGCAATCGCTGCCCGGCGCTGGCCTGTCCCTGCCGGGCTATCGTGAAGGGCGATGCCACCGTGCCGGTCATCAGCGCCGCGTCGATTCTGGCCAAGGTCGCGCGAGACGCCGAACTGCGCGAATTGCACGAACGCTATCCCGGCTACGGGTTTATCCGGCACAAAGGTTATCCGACTACCGCCCATCGCGCCGCCCTGCGTCGCCTGGGTCCTTGCCCCGAACATCGCCGTTCCTTCGCGCCCGTCGCCGCCTCGTTGCGCGCCCGCATCCAGGAATGCCCATGACCGCGCCCTTCGTTCACTTGCACTTGCACACCGAGTATTCGCTGGTGGACGGGCTGATCCGCGTCAAGAGCCTGGTCAGGCAGGCGGCTGCCGCGGGAATGCCTGCGGTGGCGGTCACCGACATGAGCAACCTGTTCGCCCTGATCAAGTTCTACAAGGCCGCGCTCGGGGCGGGGATCAAGCCCATCGCCGGCGTCGAGGTCTGGATCCGGCGGGAAGGCGAGCCCGCCCGGCTGGTGCTGCTGTGTCAGAACTTGACCGGTTATCGCCAGTTGACCCGGCTGGTCAGCCGCGGCTATCTGGAAGGCCAGCAGCGCGGCGTGCCGGTGATCGACTTCGATTGGCTGTGCGGCAATACCGAAGGGCTCATCGCGCTGTCCGGCGGCCGCGAGGGCGAACTGGGCCAGGCGTTGTTGAACGACCGGCTGGATCAGGCCAGAACGAGGTTGGCGGACTGGCGGCAACTGTTCCCGGATCGGTTCTATCTGGAGGTGCAGCGCACCGGCCGACCCCAGGAGGAGGACTATCTGGACGCGGTCGTGGATCTGGCGGCGGCGACCGACACGCCAGTGGTGGCGACCAACGAGGTGTGTTTCCTGCAGCGCGCGGATTTCGAGGCGCACGAGGCGCGGGTGTGCATCCACGATGGCGCGACGCTGGACGATCCGCGCCGGCCGCGCCGCTACAGCGACCAGCAATACTTAAGAACCCCGGCGGAAATGGCGGAACTGTTCGCCGACCTGCCCGAGGCGCTGGAAAACAGTGTCGAAATCGCCCGCCGCTGCAACCTGCGCCTGGAGCTGGGCAAGAACGTCCTGCCGGATTTCCCGGTGCCTGGGGGGATGACCACCGACGCCTATTTCGCGGCGCAGGCCCGCGCCGGCCTGGAACAGCGGTTGCCGCGCTTGCTGGATTCCGCCGCCCCGGATTTCGCCGAACGCCGCCAGCCCTATGACGCCCGGTTGGAACTGGAGCTGAAAGTTATCATCCAGATGGGCTTCCCCGGCTACTTTTTGATCGTCGCCGACTTCATCCAGTGGGCGAAGGATCATGGGGTGCCGGTCGGGCCGGGGCGCGGTTCCGGCGCCGGTTCCCTGGCCGCCTACGCGCTCGGTATCACCGATCTCGATCCCCTGGCCTACGAACTGTTGTTCGAGCGGTTCCTGAATCCCGAACGGGTGTCGATGCCGGATTTCGACATCGATTTTTGCATGGAAGGCCGCGACAAGGTGATCGAGTACGTCACCCAGCGTTATGGCCGCGACCGGGTGTCGCAGATTGCCACCCACGGCAGCATGGCGGCCAAGGCGGTGGTGCGCGATGTGGGCCGGGTGCTGGGGCATTCCTACGGCTTCGTGGACCGCATCGCCAAACTGATCCCGTTCGAGTTGGGCATCACCTTGGACAAGGCCATCGAGCAGGAAGCGGAACTGCGCCGGCTGTACGAGCACGACGAGGAAATCAAGGCGCTGATCGACCTGGCCCGCAAGCTGGAAGGGTTGGCCCGCAACGTCGGCAAGCACGCCGGCGGAGTGGTGATCGCCCCGACCAGCCTGACCGATTTTTCCCCGCTGTACTGCGAAGCGGGCGATTCCAGTCTGGTCACCCAGTTCGATAAGGACGACGTGGAAGCGGCCGGCCTGGTCAAGTTCGATTTTTTGGGGCTGCGGACCCTGACGATCATCGACTGGGCGGTGCGGACCGCGAACCGGCAACGCGCGGCGCACGGCGAACCGCCGCTGGATATTTCCGCGATTCCGCTGGACGATGCCACGACCTTCGACCTGCTCAAGCGCTACCAGACCACGGCGGTGTTCCAACTCGAATCCAGCGGCATGAAGGATTTGATCCGCCGCCTGCAACCGGACTGTTTTGAAGACATGGTGGCGCTGGTGGCGCTGTTTCGGCCTGGCCCGCTGCAATCGGGGATGGTCGATGATTTCATCGACCGCAAGCATGGCCGTGCCCGCATCGAGTACCCCCATCCGGTATTGGCCCCGATCCTCAAACCGACTTATGGCGTCATTCTGTACCAGGAACAGGTGATGCAAATCGCCCAGGTGCTCTCCGGCTATACGCTTGGCGGCGCCGATTTACTCCGTCGCGCAATGGGCAAGAAAAAACCCGAGGAGATGGCCAAACAAAGGGATGGGTTTGTGAAAGGCGCCGTTGCTCGCCAGGCCGACCCGGAAACGGCTTCTTATATATTCGATTTAATCGATAAATTTGCCGGTTACGGGTTCAATCGCAGCCACAGCGCCGCTTATGCCTTGTTGTCGTACCAAACCGCCTGGCTGAAAGCGCATTATCCGGCGGCGTTCATGGCGGCCGTGCTGTCCTCGGACATGGACAAGACCGACAAGGTCGTGGTGCTCATCGAGGAATGCCGCCGCATGGGTCTCAAGCTGGCGCCGCCGGCCATCAACGGTTCCGAATACCGCTTCACGGTCGGCGAAACCGGCGAAATCCGCTACGGGCTGGGCGCGATCAAGGGAGCTGGGGAGGGCGCCATCGAGGCGCTGATCCAAGAACGGGAGCGGAGTGGTCTCTACCGCGACCTGTTCGACCTGTGCCAGCGGGTGGATTTACACAGGCTCAACCGCCGAGTGCTGGAGGCGCTGATCCGTTCCGGGGCATTCGACGCGCTTGGCGCTAACCGCGCGACGCTGATAGCGCAATTGCCGGAGGCGCTGCAACTGGCCGAGCAGCATTCCCGCAACGACGCCGCTGGCCAGAACGATCTGTTCGGATTGGCCACCGCCGAGAAAGCGCCCGCCCGGCCGCTGCACATCGCCAAGATTCCCGAATCGGACGAAGCAGAGCGGTTGCGCGGGGAGAAGGAAACGCTGGGCATCTATCTGACGGGGCATCCCATCCGCCAGGTGGCGGCGGAACTGACCGCGCTCCACGCCACCCGGCTGCACGCTCTAACCGAGAATAACGGAACCTCGCGCCGGGGCAATGACCGCTCGCTGTTGATCGCTGGCCTGGTGGTGAGCGTGCGCACCCGCAACGCCAACCGGGGCGGGCGGATGGCCTTCGTGACCCTGGACGACGATAGCGGGCGAATCGAAGTCCGCCTCTTCCCGGAAGTGTACGAGCGGCACCGGTCACTGATCGTCGAGGACGCCATTGTGCTGGTGCAGGGCGCGCTGGGCTGGGACGAGTTTAACCAGACCACCCGCTTGACCGTGGAACGGGTGTTGAGCCTGGACGAAGCGCGCGCCGAATATGCCCGGCGGCTGGTCGTGCAGCTTGACGCCCGGCAGTGCCAGGCAGGGGTGTTGCGTCAACTGGCGAGCGTGTTGGCCGAGCATCGCGCTGACGGTCGTTGTGCGGTTTGGGTGGAATACAGGGGTCCCGGCGCGCGGGTGGAACTGGCATTCGGCCCCAGTTGGCGGGTTAAGCCCGGCGAAGCGCTGCTCGTGCGACTACGCGAACTGGCTGGCCTGGAGGCGGTGCAGTTGCGCTACGAGCAGCCGGCGATGGCGGATCGCAACAGCCTGGGGTGATTGTGAAGGCTGGAATCCGTTTGGGTCTGGAGCGCGGCGGCGTCACCATCAGCAGCCAAGACCCGCTGGTGCTTGAGACGGTCCCGGTCAATCGGGTGATTGAAATGCACGACGGCCAAATTGCCGGAGACTACCGATGCTGATTACGCCCGCCATCGTCGCCCTGCAAGGGATCGCCCTCAGCGTCGCCGGTACGGTGCTGCTGGCCAGTGGTTTCGCCTGGCGGATTCTGCGCCGCTGGGACATCTACAGCGGCAGCGAATTGCAACTGCGGCTGGAGCGGCAAACCTATCTGATTTCCACCCTGATCGGCTTCGCGCTGGGCGCGGAGTTGCTGTCGCTGTTGCTCTTCGTCCATACCGCCGAAAGCTTGTCCACCCAATTCGTCGGCGCGATGTGCGCCACCGGCGTGCTGAACATCAATGCATTCGGCTTTCCGACCCTGCTGTTGAAGATCGCGGTATTTTTCCTGGCGGCGCTGTGGCTGCTGCTGAATCGGGTGGACAACCGGGGCTACGATTATCCACTGGTGCGGGTGAAATACGGGTTGCTCATGGTCATCGCACCGCTATCCCTGGCCGAAGGAGCGGTGCAAACCGGTTATTTCCTGGGACTAAAACCGGAGGTGATTACGTCCTGCTGCGGTTCACTGTTCAGTTCGGAGAGCAAGGGTGTGGCAGCGGAACTGGCCGGGTTACCGCCCTGGCCGACGCTGGTGCTGTTCTACGCCACCGCGCTGTTGATTGCGGCGGCGGGCCTGGCCTTTTTGCGCTGGTTGCGGATCGGGCCGCTGTTCGCCGCGATCAGCCTGCTAAGCTTCGCCGTCGCCATCGCCGCGATCATCGCCTCTCTGTCGTTGTATGTGTACGAGAATCCCAACCACCACTGCCCGTTTTGCCTGCTGAAAGCCGGTTATGACTACGCTGGCTACGCGCTCTACCTGCCGCTGTTCGCCGCCGCCGCCGTCGGATTGAGCGCCGGGGTGATCGCGCCGTTCCGCCGCATCGCCAGCCTGCGGGCAGTGATTCCCGGCGAGGTTCGGCGGCTGACGGGGCTGGCGTTGCTGGGTTTCGGGTTGTTCCATGGGGTGGCAACCTGGTTGATATTGCGTTCCAATTTAATCCTACTGGGTTGATGTGGGTGAAGTTACCCCAACCGGTGCTCGGTGCGCGCCGGCATTTTCACATCTCCAAAACCTTCAGGAACTGCTTCGATGTTGATGTCCGGTCAGGATTACCGCGATTCATTGCGCCGCTACCAACCTCGGGTTTATGTCAACGGCCGCCAAATCGAATCGGTGGCCGACGAACCGTTGCTCGTGCCGGGGGTGAGCGGCGTGGCGCTGACCTACGATTTCGCCCTGCGCCAGGACGTGGCGGCGCTGATGCGGGCAAGCCGACCCGATTTAGCAGGCGGCCAGCCGGTGAATCGAATGATCGCCATTCCCGCAACGACCGAGGACTTGCTCGACAAGCTGGAAGCGGTGCGGTTGGTGTGCCAGGAAGCCGGTTGCGCGCAACGCTATCTGGGCGGTGACGCCCTGGCCGCGATCCGCCAGGCGACCGCGCGGGTGGACGCCGATCTCGGCACGGTCTATGGCGAGCGTTTCCTCGTCTATTTGGAACGGGTGTACGCGGAAGATCTGGCGCTCGGGGTGGCGATGACCGACGGTAAGGGCGACCGCAGCCGCCGGCCCAGTCAGCAGGCCAATCCCGATGCCTACGTCCGCATCGTCGAGCGCCGCCCGGATGGCGTCGTCCTTTCCGGCGTCAAGGCGATCATTACCGGCGCTCCCTACCTGCACGAACTGCTGGTGATGCCGGGGCGGAACATGACCGAGGCCGACGCCGCTTACGCGGTATGTTGCGCCTTGCCGGTCGACGCCGAAAATCTGACCCTCATCGCCCGGCCGGCCGGTCGGCCGGGCGAGGCGGCGGCGAAGTTCAGCGCCCGCTACGGCCAGTCGACGGCGGTGGCGGTGTTCGACCGGGTGTTCGTGCCTTGGGAGCGAGTGTTTCTGGCCGGCGAGTGGGAGCACTCCGGTTTTCTCACGCACCAGTACGCGACGCACCACCGGCATACTTGCATCGGTGCGCGGGCAGGGTTCGGCGATCTGCTGATCGGGGCGGGCGCGCTGATGACGGAGGCAAATGGGCTCGACCTCGACCGCGCCGCTAGCCTGCGCGCGCCGATGGTGGAACTGATCCAGATCGTCGAGGGTTTCTACGCCTGCGGCGTGGCGGCCTCGGTCTACGGCGTTCCGGACCCCGCCGGCGTCATGGTTCCCGAACCGGTGTTCGCCAACATCGGCAAGCTGCTGCTGGCCACCCGGATTTACGACATGCACCGGATCGCCCACGAGGTTTCGGGCGGGCTGATCGTGGCCCTGCCCGGGCCAGACGAGGACCACAACCCGGCCACCGCCGGCCGGCTTTCCGAACTGCTCGCCGGGCGCTCGGATATTCCCTACGAAAAACGCATCGAGGTCGCCCGGTTCATCGAGGATCTCACCGTCTCATACCAGGCCGGCTGGTACTCGGTGATCTCGCTACACGGCGGTGGTTCACCCGAAGCAATGAAAAAGGAAATCTGGCGGCATTACCCGGTCGGCGACAAGGTGGAACTGGTGGAACGCTTGCTGGAGCGCGGTGTGCTGGCCGATGGAGCGCGCCGGATCGTCCGCCAGCGGCAACCGGGTCGCTGCTGCGCGGAAGGCTGCACGATCCCCGAGGCCCTGCCATCGCCGGGGTCCACTGGAGCCAGCCAACCCGCGCCGTGAGGCTTTGGTTTGAGAGCAAGGGCGGCTGATTGGCCGCCCCTCTGCCTCAATCCTCCTTCAATCCTCAATCTTTCCTGGCATAACCAACCGTCTTCAGCGCCGCCTCGATCTCATCGAGGATGGCGGGGTCGTCAATCGTGGCCGGCACCTTGTATTCAGCGCTGTCGGCGATCTTGTGCATGGTCCCCCGCAGGATTTTGCCCGAGCGGGTCTTGGGGAGACGCTTGACGACTACCGAGGTCTTGAACGCCGCTACCGGACCGATGCGTTCGCGCACGAGAGCGATGACCTCCTCGACGATTTGCTCCTCGGGGCGGGTGACGCCGCTCTTCAGGACGATGAAGCCGAGCGGTAGTTCGCCCTTCATGGGGTCGGTGACGCCGATGACCGCGCATTCGGCCACATCCGGATGCGACGCCAGGACTTCTTCCATGGCGCCGGTGGACAGGCGGTGGCCAGCCACATTGATCACATCGTCCACCCGCCCCATGACGAAGATATATCCGTCTTCATCGATAAAACCGGCGTCGCCGGTCGTATAAAACCCTGGATTTTCCTCGTAATAGGCATTCCGGCAGCGCTTTTCGGCGTTCCACAGGGTCGTGAAGGCGCCCGGGGGCATCGGCAGCTTCATCACCAGGGCACCTTCCTGTCCGGCGGCGACCGGCTGGCGATCCGCTCCCAGAACCTGCACATTCCAGCCCGGCATCGGCTTGCTGGTCGAGCCGTATTTCACCGGCATCCGCTCGATCCCCAGCGGAATGCCGGCGATCGCCCAGCCAGTTTCGGTTTGCCACCAATGGTCGATCACCGGCACCTTGAGATGGTCTTCCGCCCATTGCAGCGTGTCGGGATCGCAGCGCTCCCCAGCCAGGAACAGGGCGCGGAAGTGCGACAGGTCGTATTTCCTGATCAAGCGGCCGTCGGGGTCTTCCCGTTTAATGGCGCGGAAGGCGGTGGGGGCGGTAAAGAGCACCGGAATCCGGTGCTGGCTGATGACCCGCCAGAACGCGCCGGCATCCGGCGTACCCACCGGCTTGCCTTCGTAGAGGGTGGCGGTGGCGCCGTGCAACATCGGGCCATAGGCGATGTAGGAATGGCCGACCTGCCAGCCGACATCCGAGGCCGCCCACATCGTCTCGCCGGGCTGGATGGTGTAGAAGTGCTGCATCGTCCATTGGGTGGCGACCGATGAGCCGCCATTGTCGCGGACGATGCCCTTGGGCTGGCCGGTGGTGCCCGAGGTGTACAGGATGTAGAGCGGGTCGGTCGCCACCACCGGGACGCAATCCACCGGGCTTGCCCCCGCCATCAGTTCATCCC
The DNA here is from genome assembly GCA_039807425.1 of Candidatus Contendibacter sp. Classification (GTDB taxonomy): domain Bacteria; phylum Pseudomonadota; class Gammaproteobacteria; order Competibacterales; family Competibacteraceae; genus Contendibacter. Next base: position 9,714 of record JBDHRD010000057.1, read on the forward strand.
AGTCGTGATCGCGGCCGGGAATCAGCGGGGCCTGGATTTGCGGCCTTTGCAGGATGACGCAGGCGTCCGGCTTGTGCGTGGCCAGATCGAGCGCGGCGTCGAGGAGCGGCTTGTAGGGCAGGACCTTGGCGACCTCGATGCCACAGGAGGCCGATACCACGACCTTGGGGCCGGCGTCGTTGATGCGGGTCGCCAGTTCGTGGGGGGCGAAGCCGCCGAACACCACCGAGTGGATGGCCCCGAGCCGGGCGCAGGCCAGCATGGCGACCACCGCTTGCGGCGCCATCGGCATGTAAACGACCACCCGATCACCCTTGCTCACGCCGAGCCGCTGGAGCACCCCGGCGAAGCACGAGACCCGATTGAGCATCTCGCGGTATGTGAAGGTTTGGATGGTTCCGGTCACCGGGCTGTCGTAGATCAATGCGGCTTGATCCGCTCGCCCACCGGCGACGTGCCGGTCCAGGGCGTTGTAGCAGACGTTTAATTCGCCGCCGACGAACCAGCGATAGAAAGGCGCCCGACTGTCATCGAGCACCTTATCCCAAGGCTTGAACCAGTCGATTTCCGCTGCGGCCTCGCCCCAAAATCCGGCCGGGTCGGCCAGCGAACGGCGATGGATGCTATCGTATGAAGTCATGCCGGCATTTCCTCCTAAGGTGTGTTATGGAAATTTATGGTGTTGCCCCAAAGAGTAGAGATCCTTTCTTGTTGGGGGACGGAACGAATGGCCAGCAGATCAACGCTGGCCTGCCACCGGCTCCGGCAACGTCTTAGACTTGCTGGAAAAGTGAGGGAGCGGGATGGATCCTTCGGGTCTGAGGGTTGGTGCGTTCGGATTCCAAACCCAAGAGGAGGATCCCCTGATGGGTAGAGTACCGGCGAGCGACCGGACCCGCAAACAGATTGTGGACGTCTTGAGCGGCGACTTTGAAAGAGCGCGTTGTTGGGCAACGCGGTGCGGTTGATCATCGTGAGGAAACGTTGGCGGCCGAGGTGACCGATGCCCTGGGACGGGATTACTACGCGCGCGGCGAACCGGTCGGCTACCGCAACGGCAACCGTCTGGGCCGGCTCAAGACGGCCGAGGGGATGGTGGAGTACGCCGTGCCGCATGACCGGCACGGCCGCGCTGTGAGCGCGCGAAGTCAAACGGGCGCGGTCCGGGCGGACCGAGGAACTGGAGCGGTTGGGGGTGGAGAGGTACGCCCGAGGCTGGTCGATGCGCGACATCGAAGCGGCCTTCACCGGGGCGGATGGGCGCTGGGTCCTGAGCAAAAGTGCGGCCAGCCGGGTGACCGAGCGGTTGGGGGACGACTATTTGGCCTTTACGGGTCGGGAGTTGGCCGGCCCGCCGATTCTCTACCTGTTTGTCGATGGCGTGGCGGAACGCCTGGACGTGGGCCCGCCGCGCGAGTCGGGGCTGGCGGCCTGGGGCATCGCCGCCGCGGGCGCCAAGGTGCTGTTGGGCCGGTATTCGGCCTCCAAGGAAGACGCCGCCTCGGCGTGGGAGTGCCTGCGGGATCTGAAGGCCCGGGGGATGACCGAGCCGGTCCTGATCGCCACGGACGGGGCGCCGGGCTTGATCCGGGCGGTGGAGGAGGTCTTCCCGCAGAGCCTGCGCCAGCGGGGCTTGGCCGACAAACTCTGGCATCGGGGGGCCAAGGTGCCCGAGGAGCGCTAGCGGGAGGTCAAGGCCCACGCCATGGCCGCCTACCAGGCCCTCTCGCCGCTGGCGGCGCGCGCCGCCGAGGAGTTCCGGCCCCGGGATCTTCGGGAGTTTCCCCGCGCGGTGGCCTGCGTTGAAGACGACTTCGAGGCCGGCCTCGCGCACTTGCGGTTGCCCATCGCCCACCGCAAGGCCATTCGGACCACCAACCTGCGGGAGCGTCTGTTGGGCGAAGAACGCCGGCGGACCAAAATCATCCCCCACGCTGTTGGCCAGCGGGCGGTGTTGAAACCGATGTTCGCCGCCCTGGCTCGCTAGATCAAAGGCTTAGTTTTTAGACAGCTTCTCAAACGCGGCGGCAAGGGCGTGGTCAGCCCGCTCGACGCCATCGGATAAGGCGACTCTACGAACCCCCCAGCACTTTCAGCCGCCTCGGTTCGGCCAGCCGGGTGCATCTCGCCCAACTCGACATCGTCATCCACCAGCAACACCCGGGTCATCGCCGTCAACCGCTTCATTTGCCGTTCATAACGATCATGATAACGATCCCCACCCGACAACCCAGCGCATTGACCTGTTTTTGCCCATCTTTACCTTTTTTTACACGATACTAACCCGCATTTACCGAGCGCGAGGGTACAGTGGCGACGATCCTAACGCCTCCGCTTGGCAGCGCGTCCTGTTATTGGGAGTGAACAATGAAAGCCCTGAAACGCCTTTTCTGGATCTACCTGCTTCTTCTCACCGGTCTCTGGTGGCTCGCCGATCAGACGGCCTGGTCCAGCCTGGACCATTTCTTTCGCTGGCGTGCGGTATGGATGCAATACAGTGGCGTGCTGGGCATCGGCGTGATGAGCCTGGCGATGCTGCTGGCCATCCGCCCCGTCGTGCTGGAACCCCATTTGGGCGGACTCGACAAGATGTACCGCCTGCACAAGTGGCTGGGCATCTCGGGACTGGTGTTTTCCCTGAGCCACTGGCTGATGGCGCAGGTTCCCAAATGGCTGGTGGGCTGGGGTTTGCTGGATCGCCCCGCGCGCCCACCCCAGCCTGCCTTGCCAGCGGATTCGATCCAGCAGTTTTTTGCCAACCAGCGTCATCTGGCCGAGAGCATCGGCGAATGGGCATTCTACGCGGCGTTGGCGCTGATGGCGCTGGCCCTGGCTAAACGCTTTCCCTATCGCTGGTTCTTCAAGACCCATCGCCTGCTCGCCGTGGCCTACCTGGCTCTGGTTTGGCACTCGGTGGTTCTGATGAAGTTCGACTATTGGGGCAGCGCGCTGGGGCTGGTCATGGCCGTGCTGATGACCGCGGGCAGCGTGGCGGCGGTCCTGGTGCTGTTTCGCCGGGTGGCGGTCAGTCGGCAGGTCGTGGGCGAGGTGGCGTCGATCACCCGCCACGATGCCTTGAACGTGCTGGCGCTGGACATTCAGCTCAAGGGGCGCTGGGCTGGTCATGAGTCGGGACAGTTTGCCTTTCTGACCGTGCACGAGGACGAAGGGCCGCACCCGTTCACCATTTCGTCGGCCTGGACCGGCGATGGCCGAATCCGGTTCATCATCAAGGCCCTGGGCGACTATACGCGCACGCTGGCGGATCGCCTGCGCATCGGGGACGCCGTCAAGGTCGAAGGTCCGTATGGGCGCTTCAATTTCCAGGGGGAGCAGCCCCGACAAATTTGGGTGGGTGGCGGCATCGGTATCACGCCGTTCATCGCGCGTTTGCAAGCCCTCGCCCAAACGCCGGATGGCAAGGCCATCGACCTGTTTCACACCACGGCGGTCTACGACCCCGAGGCCATCGGCCTGCTCGAACGCGACGCGCAAGCCGCCAACGTTCCCCTGCACGTGTTGTGGGGCGAGCGTGATGGTCGGCTGGACGCCGAGCGTGTCTGCCAGACCGTGCCCGACTGGCGCGACGCCGATATCTGGTTTTGCGGGCCTGCCGGGTTTGGCCAAGCCTTGAAACGGGATTTAACGGCCATGGGTTTGCCCGAGGCGCGGTTCCATCAGGAATTGTTTGAGATGCGCTGAAACCCTCTCCAGCGGATCCCGTCGCGATCAGGAGCATGAGGATGAAATTACCGGTTCCCGCAACCCCCACCACGCTGCTGGCGGCCCTGCTCCTGACCGGTTGCGCGGCGGTCGGTCCGAACTATGCCGCGCCCGAACTGGCGACACCGGCTAGTTGGCGGGGTGCGACGGCGGCGCAAGTGACCGCCGCGCCCACCGCGCCGGCAGACTTGGCGACCTGGTGGCGGCAGATCGATGATCCGACGCTGACCGGGTTGGTCGAGCAGGCCCTGCAAACCAGTCTCGACCTGCGCGCCGCCCAGGCGAAACTGCGCGAGGCCCGCGCCCGGCGCGCTCTGGCCGGGGCGGAGCTGTTGCCGATGGTATCGGGTTCGGCGGCAGGACGGCGGGTGAAGGCCAGCGACGAATCCGGCGGCGGGGGAACGGCGAACCGGTTCAGCGCCGGGTTTGACGCCAGTTGGGAACTGGACGTATTCGGCGGTCTCCGGCGTGGCGAGGAAGCCGCTCAGGCCAATCTGGAAGCCAGCCAGGCCAGCCTGCACGATGTCCAGGTGTCGCTGGCGGCCGAGGTGGGGCTCAATTACGTGGAATGGCGGACCAGCCAGGTTGCGCTGGACATCGCCAGGGCCAACGCCGCCTCGCAGGCCGAAACCCTGCAACTTACCCAGTGGCGGGCCCAGGCCGGATTGACCACCGAACTGGACGTGGAACAGGCTCGCGCCAATCTGGAGCAGACCAAAGCCCAAATTCCCAGTCTCGAAACCCATCGCGCCGAGGCCGAACAGCGCCTGGCCGTCCTGCTCGGCCAGCAGCCCGGCGCCTTGACCGAGCGGTTGGCTAAACCGGGCGGGATTCCCCGGATACCGGCGCGGGTGACGGTGGGCATTCCCGCCGATACGTTGCGCCAGCGGCCCGACGTGCGGGTCGCGGAGCGCACGCTGGCGGCGGAAACGGCGCGGATCGGCGTGGTCGAGGCCCAGGCGTATCCCGACTTCAGCCTGAGCGGGTCGCTCGGTCTGGAAGCGTTGACCCTCGGGGCCTTGGGCGGCGGCAGCGCGGTCGCGGGGAGCGTGCTGGGTAGCGTCGCCGCGCCGATTTTCGACGCCGGGCGCATCCGCCAGCAGGTCCATATTCAGACCGCCATCCAGGAGCAGGCTTTGATCAACTACGAATCCACGGTGTTGAACGCACTGGCGGAGGTCGAGAACGCGCTGGTCGCCCTGGCCAACACGCGCCAGCGGCAGGATCATCTGCGCGACGCCCTGCAAGCCGCCCGCGTGGCCGCCCGCCTGGCCCAGCACCGCTACAGAGGCGGCCTCATCGACTTCCAAACCGTACTGGATACGGAACGCACCGTGCTGACCGTCGAAGACAAGCTCACCCTGAGCGAAGCCGAGGGCGCCAGGGCGCTGATTCAGCTTTACAAGGCGCTGGGCGGCGGCTGGTCGCCAGCATCCACCCCCCAGGTTGCCGCCACGACAGGAACAGCGCCATGAGCAACAGCCCTCCCGTGGTGGACGCCGAACTGGCGAAAACCATCCAATCGGAACCGGCGCGCGGTCGCTTCCGGGTACTCCGCTGGCTGATCGTGGCGGTCGTACTCGCCCTGGCCGGCGGCGGGTTCGCGTGGTTCCGCTCCGGTTCCGCCGTGGATGCCGCGCCCCAGTACCAGACCGAACCGCTCGACCAGGGCAACCTGCGCGTCACGGTGTCGGCGACTGGCAAGCTGGCGCCGGTCAATCAGGTCGATGTCGGCAGCGAACTGTCCGGCACCATCGAAACGGTGCTGGTGGACGACAACGACCGGATCAAAAAAGGGCAGGTGCTCGCCCGGCTGGATATGACCAAGCTCCAGAATCAGATCGCCAAATCCAAAGCCGCGCTCGCGTCCGCCGAAGCGAAGGTGTTGCAAACGGTGGCCACGGTCAAGGAAGCCCGCGCCAATCTTGGACGACTGCGGCAGGTTGCCAAGCTCAGCGGCGGCAAGGTGCCCGCGCCGACGGAACTGGAAACGGCGGAGGCGACGGTGGAGCGCGCCAGCGCGGATGAAGCCAGCGCGCGGGCGGCAGTCGAGGAAGCACGCGCCACGCTGCGCACCAACGAAACCGATCTGACCAAGGCGTCGATCCGTTCGCCCATCGACGGGGTGGTGCTGCAACGCAAGGTGGAGCCGGGCCAGACCGTGGCGGCTTCCCTGCAAGCGCCGGTGCTGTTCACCCTCGCCGAGAATCTGGCGCAAATGGAATTGCAGGTGGACGTGGATGAAGCCGACGTCGGCCAGGTACGCGAAGGGCAGTCGGCTGCGTTCACCGTGGACGCCTATCCCAATCGACGCTATCCGGCCCGCATCGGACTGGTGCGGTTTGGGGCGGAGACGGTGAACAACGTAGTGACCTACAAGACCATTCTCAAGGTGGACAACGACGATCTGAGCCTGCGGCCCGGCATGACCGCGACGGCGGAAATCGTTACTACCGAACGGGAAAACGTGCTGCTCGTCCCGAACGCGGCGCTGCGCTTCACGCCGCCGCCACCGCCGGAAGCCCAGTCCAGCGGCGGTGGCGGTCTGGTGGCCAGCCTGCTGCCCCGCCCTCCCCGGGGACTGGCCCCCCGGAGACAAGCCGGAAGCGCCAAGGGCGGCAAGGGCACGGCGCGGCGGATTTGGGTATTGCGCGATGGCCAGCCGGTCGCCGTACCGGTGACCGTCGGCAGCAGCGATGGCCGCATGACCGAGGTGACGGGCGATGAGCTGACGCCGGGCTTGCCGGTCATCATCGGCGGTTCGGGAACACCGCGATGAGCGCTACGCCCTCACCTCCAGCCTCTCTCCCACCGGGCGAGGGAAGCCGGCCCCCCTACTCGCCGCTCGCCGCTCGCCGCTCGCCACTCCCAGAGGGCGAGAGGGGTGAATCGCTGATCGAACTGCGGGCGGTCACCAAGACCTACGGGCAGGGACCGGCCGAATTCCAGGCGTTGCGCGGGGTCGATCTGCGGATCGAGCGGGGCGAATTCGTCGCGGTCATGGGGCCGAGCGGCTCCGGCAAGTCCACCGCGATGAACATTCTCGGCTGTCTGGACAGCCCGACCTCGGGGGCCTACGTGTTTCGCGGGCTGCGCGTGGAGCAGTTGTCCCGCAACCAGCGCGCCTTGCTGCGCCGGTATTACCTCGGCTTCGTGTTTCAGGGTTTCAACCTGCTGGCCCGGACCACCGCGCTGGAAAACGTGGAACTGCCCCTGCTGTACCGGGGCGAGCCGCGCGCCGTCCGCCACGCCCGGGCGCGCGAGGCGCTCGATGCGGTCGGGCTGCGGCCATGGGAGAAGCACACGCCCGCCGAACTGTCCGGCGGCCAGCAGCAGCGGGTTGCCATCGCCCGCGCCATCGTCACCCACCCCACCATCCTGCTGGCCGACGAACCGACCGGCAACCTCGACACTCAGCGCAGCCACGAAATCATGGATTTGCTGGTGGCCCTGAACCGCGACCGGGGCATCACCGTGCTGATGGTGACCCACGAGCCCGACATGGCGCGCTACGCCAAACGCATCATCCACTTTCTGGACGGGCGGGTGGATGCGGACCACCGCAACGGGGAAAATCGCTGATGTTCCTAAGCAGCCTGCTGCTGGCCTTGCGCGCGATTCGGCGCAATCTCATGCGGTCGTTTCTGACCATCCTCGGCATCGTGATCGGCGTCAGCGCGGTGATCACCATGGTGAC
>JBDHRD010000272.1:0-2638 GCA_039807425.1 Candidatus Contendibacter sp.
TAAAGATGAAGCGGGCGCCGCCACCGATCCGGGTTTCGGCCCGGATTTGCCCGCCGTGGGCTTCGATGATCGTCCGGCAAATGGCCAGTCCGAGTCCGACGCCCGCTACTGCCGATTCCATCTGACCTCGGGTGAATTTCTCGAACAGGGCTTGTTCCCGCCCGGCGGGCAGGCCCGGCCCTTCATCCCACACTTCGACGGTCAGTCGGTCTGGTTCAGCGCTGGCAGTCACGCCGATCACGGTACCCGCTGGTGTGTACTTGGTAGCATTCTCCAGCAGGTTGACCAGCACCCGTTCGATCAGCACCGCGTCACAATTGACCAGCGGTAAACGGGGATCGAGCGCCAGTCGCAAGGGATGCTCGCGCAGCGGCTGTTCCAGCAGCCGTGCGGCCGAGCCGACCAGTTCCTCCAGCGATTGCCAGTCCTTACGCAGCCGGACGCCGCTGGCCTGCAACTTGGCCATGTCCAGCAGGTTGTCGGCCAGCAGCGCCATCCGCACCGCCTGTTCGCGAATGGCGGTCAATGATTCCTGGTGAGGGGACTCCTCGGCGGCCAATTCCAGCGCCAGCGTTTCCGCCAGCCCAATCAGGGCGGTCAACGGCGTGCGCAGATCGTGGGACAGCGCCGCCAGCAGCGAATTCCGCTGCCGCTCCGTTTCCATCTTGACCAGCGTGTCGCGGGCGACGGTGGCGAAATGCACTCGCTCCAGGGCGATGGCGATCAGCGCGGCAAAGGTGTCCAGCAGGCGGCGCTGTTCCGGAATCATCAGCCGCCGCCGCTGCTCGGGCGCGACAGCCAACACCCCACGGGTGCGCAGCGGGGCCTTGAGCGGCAGGTACAACAGCGAGGCGGCGGGCAGCGTGTCGGTGCCGAGGCCGGCGGGATTGTTGCGGTCGAAGCACCACTGCGCGATGGCCAGATCCACTTTCGGCTTGCCGGGTCGCACCAGGGGTTGCTGCAACCGCTCATGATCGTCGGGGAGCAGCAATCGTGCCTTGACCCGGAAGCTGGCCTCGACGCAGCGCTCGCTGATTTCGATCACCTGTTCGGCCACCAGCGCTCCGGACAACTCGCGCGACATTTCGTAGAGATGGCGGGCGCGCTCCTCGCGAGCGTGGGCCACCTGGGCTTGATAGCGGAACCGGGCCGTGAGTTGGCCGACGACCAAACCGACGCTCAACATCACTGCGAAGGTGAGCAGGTATTGCCAGTCGCTGACCGCGAGCGAGAAACGCGGCGGCACGAAGAAAACATCGAACACGGCCACGTTGACGACCGCCGCGAGCACCGCCGGACCGCGCCCGTACCGTACCGCCACCCCGACCACCGCTAGCAGAAACAGCATGACGATGTTGGCCGGATCGAAATGGGGTAGGAGTGGGGCGGCAGCCAGCGTAGCCCCCAGGCAGACCAGCAGCGTCGCGCCATAACGTCGCGCCATCGAAGACAACGCGGTCTGCTCCTGGTCGCCGGCCTCGGCCTTCGAGCCGAGCGAGCGTCGGGGTGCGTCCCCTTGCGCCAGCGCCAGTACGTCGAGAGCTGGAGCCAGCCGGGCCAGTCGTCCGGCGAGCCCCCGCCGGAACCAGCGCCAGCGGCCTGGCCGACCTCGACCGACCACCACCCGGTCCAAGTGGTGCTGGCGCGCGTATTCGACGATGGCCAGGGCGATATCGTCGGCGGCCTGGGTGGCGGTGCGGGCGCCGAGATCCTGAGCCAGCTTGAGGGTGTCGAGTATCGTCCGGCGATGGGCCTCCGGCAGGCGTTGCAACGCTGGAGTTTCCACGTACAGGGCATGCCATTCGCAGTCCAGCTTGCCGGCCAGTCGGCTGGCGGCGCGCACCAGCCCATCCGCCCCGGCGCCGGGACCGACGCACACCAGCAACGATTCGCGGGTGGACAGCACGGGGCTACCCACCTCCTGCCGGTAGCTCTGCATCTGGTCGTCCACCCGGTCGGCGGTACGCCGCAGCGCCAGTTCGCGCAGAGCGATCAGGTTGCCCTTGCGAAAGAAGTTCTGAATCGCGCGCTCGGCCTGATCCGGCAGGTAAACCTTGCCTTCCTTGAGCCGTTGCAACAGTTCGTCGGGTGGCAGATCGACCAGCACCACCTCGTCAGCCTGGTCGAACACCCGGTCGGTGACTGTTTCCCAGACGTGGATGCCGGTGATGCCACCGACCACGTCGTTGAGGCTTTCCAAATGCTGCACGTTGACGGTGGTCAGAACGTCAATGCCCGCTTCGAGCAGTTCCTCGACATCCTGCCAGCGCTTCGGATGGCGGCAACCGGGGGCGTTGCTGTGCGCCAGTTCGTCGACCAGAATCAGCGCCGGCCGTCGTGCCAGCGCGCCATCGAGATCGAATTCCCGCAGCACCCGGTCCCGATAGGGAATCTCCTGGCGTGGCAACACTTCGAGACCATCGAGCAACACGGCGGTTTCCTGGCGGCCGTGGGTTTCGACCAACCCGACGACGACATCCAACCCCTGGTCACGCAACTGGCGGGCGGCCAGCAGCATGGCGTAGGTTTTGCCAACGCCCGCCGAGGCGCCGAAAAAGATCTTCAGCTTGCCGCGCTGGGCGCGCGCTTCCTCTTCCCGGATGCGGTTCAACAATCGGTCGGGGTCTGGACGTTGGTC
>JBDHRD010000273.1:0-2635 GCA_039807425.1 Candidatus Contendibacter sp.
GGTCTGGTGCTGTGCCGCACCCTGCGCGCCCGCTCGCCGATTCCGATCATCATGCTGACGGCGCGCGGCGACGACACTGACCGCATCGTGGGCCTGGAAATGGGGGCCGACGATTATTTGCCCAAACCCTTCAACCCCCGCGAACTGCTGGCACGGATCAAAAGCATTCTGCGGCGCGCTCGCAGCGCCCCCGCCGAACCGGGCGAGGCGCGGCGCTTTCACTTCGCCGGCTGGACCCTGGACGTGGACGCTCGCCAGCTCGTCGCGCCGGACGGGGTACTGGCGCCGCTGGGCGCCAGTGATTACCGGCTATTGCGGGTGTTTCTCGACCATCCGCGGCGGGTGCTGAACCGCGATCAGCTGCTGGATCTGACCCAGGGCCGCGAAGCCGCGCCGTTCGACCGGAGCATCGACGTGCAGGTCAGCCGGTTGCGGCGGCGCTTGCGCGACGATCCGCGCGAGGCCGCGATCATCAAGACCGTTCGTAACGAAGGTTATCTGCTGGCGGCTCACGTCCGTCGGGAACCGTGATGCGTTGGCTGCCGCAATCCCTGTTCGGTCGGCTGCTGCTGTTTCTCGCTGCGGGCCTGGTCGTCGCCCAGTTGCTGAGCGCGGCGATCCTGTTGCAGGACCGCGATCAGGCGCTCTATCACGCCATCGGCGGCCACGTCGCCCAGCGCATCGCCGCCATCGTGAACCTGCTCGATGATCTGGAAAAAACCGAGCGTCAGCGGCTGGTAACGGCGCTGGACTTGCCGCCCACCCGCCTCAGCCTCGATCTGCCCTGGCAAACCGAAACGACGCCGGACGAGCGCTATCACACCACCTTGTTCCGCGCCCTGTTAAAACGCCAACTGGGAGCGTGGCGCCCGTTCCAGGTGGAAATCAACGATGATCTGCCACCCCCGCCCCCGCCGGACGAACGGCCGCGCTGGCTGGCCCCGGACTCGCCACCCCCGCCGCCACGGGACCGGGCCGGGCAGCCGCCGCGCTGGCGCCGGCACGCGATGATGCTGGGACTGCGCAATTTCGTGGTGCAAGTGCGCTTGCGCGATGGCGCGACTGCGACCTTCCAGCAGGTGTTGCCGGAAGACGTGATCGCCTGGCCAGTGCGGTTATTGCTCTTCCTGCTGGTGCTGCTGATCTCGGTCGCGGTGCTGGCGGCCTTGGCGGTGCGGGCGCTGACCAAGCCGCTCGCCGTGCTGGCCGATGCCGCCGGCGAACTCGGCCGTGATCTCCGTCATCCGCCCTTGGCCGAAACCGGCCCACTGGAGGTGCGCCGCGCCGCCCGGGCCTTCAACACCATGCAGGAACGGCTGGTCCGCTACATCGAGGATCGCAACCGCATTCTCGCCGCCCTCTCGCACGACCTGAAAACGCCGATCACCCGGCTGCGGCTGCGAACGGAACTGTTGGACGATGTCCCGCTGCGCGAAAAATTTCTGGCCGATCTCGACGAGATGCAGCGGATGGCGCAAGCGTCCCTGGATTTTTTACGGGGTGGCGAAGACAGCGAACCCCTCGCGCCCGTGGATATCGATGCCTTGTTGGAATCGTTGCAGGAAGACGCCGAGGATCTCGGCCACGAGGTGGGCATCCTGGGAACCGTGCTCCAGCCATTGCGTTGCCGGCCGCTGGCGCTGAAGCGCTGCCTGACTAATCTGGTGGACAATGCCCTGAAATACGGCCAGCGCGCCGAAATCGCGGTTGTGGATACTCCGGCACGGCTGAGGCTGATCGTCCGTGATTACGGTCCCGGTATCCCCACGGCGGAACTGGAGAAGGTATTCGAGCCGTTTTATCGGCTGGAAAGCTCGCGCAGCCGCGACACCGGCGGCACCGGGCTGGGCCTAAGCATCGCCCGCAACATCGCCCGCGTCCACGGCGGGGAACTGACGCTGCGCAATCATTGGCAAAGCGGGCTGGAAGCGGTGTTAGAGCTGCCACGCTGACAGCGCCCCTACACTAGCGAACTACTCCAATCCTTTCTAACAAGCTGTTTTTTTAATGAAGAAGTGGTCACCCACACAAAAACCCGCTTGATACATTCACTTGATTTTAGCTTCCTTATAAAGGACATGCTTGCGAACGACCGGATCGAATTTCTTCATCTCCAGCTTTTCGGGTGTGGTGCGCTTGTTCTTGGTTGTAGTGTAGAAATGCCCCGTACCCGCCGTGGAAACCAGCTTGATTTTATCACGCATGACAATCGCTCCTTAAAACTTTTCACCTCGGGTACGCAATTCGGCAAGAACAGCGTCGATCCCCTTCTTATCAATGATGCGCATCCCGTGGCAAGACACACGCAACTTCACGAAGCGCTGTTCGCTTTCGACCCAGAACCGATGAACATGCAGGTTCGGCAGAAAACGACGACGGGTTCTATTGTTGGCGTGAGATACATTATTTCCAGTGATGGGGCGCTTGCCCGTCACCTGACAAACTCTGGACATCGGATGGGTCTCCAATCGGTAATGACCGGATTCATGACACTCGCGGGCTTATAACAAATTTTTCCCATAAATGCCAAACCCCCTGTTCGGGGGTTTGGGGTATAAGTGCCTGGCGATGACCTACTTTAGCGTGAGTAGTGCTCACACGATCATCGGCGCGGCGCGGTTTCACGGGCGAGTTC
>JBDHRD010000274.1:0-2613 GCA_039807425.1 Candidatus Contendibacter sp.
CAAGAACCTGCACCTCGGCGTCTATCCTCCGAACGGGCGGGTTCGGGTGGCGGCTCCGCTGGTGGTCAGCGACGAGGCGGTGCGGCTGGCGGTGATCGGCAAGCTGGGCTGGATCAAGCGCCAGCAGGCTAAATTCGCGGACCAGCCGCGCCAGTCTCAACGCGAGATGGTGACCGGGGAGAGTCACTACTTTCTGGGGCAACGCTACCGGTTGCGGGTCCTGGCGTACACGGGTCCACCCCGCATCCGTTGCGGTGGCGCTGATTTTCTCGATCTGTTCGTGCGTCCGGAAACGACAGTGGCGCAGCGGCGACGGGTCCTGGAAGCTTGGTATCGAGAACAGTTGCGCGGACGGATTCCCGCCCTGCTGGCGCGGTGGCAGCCCATTCTGGGCGTGGCGGCGGCCGAGTGGGGCATCAAGAAAATGAAGACCCGCTGGGGCAGTTGCAATATCGGGGCCCAGCGAGTCTGGTTCAACCTGGAACTGGCCAAGAAGCCGGCGCGGTGCCTGGAATACGTCGTCGTCCACGAACTCATGCATCTGTTGGAACGCAACCATAACGCCCGGTTCAAGGCGCTGATGGACCAGCATTTGCCGACATGGCGGAACTGCCGGGAAGAGTTGAATGGCGCGCCGCTCGGACACGACCCATGGCCGTCCTGACCATCGCGAACGCGGGCGGCGCTAAGGTTTGACGGTCCAACACGGTTCAGGCGATTTCGTCCAGCACCGCGCGAATGCGCGCGCCGATTCCCTCGATGGTCCCGGTCCCCTTGACGGTGCGCAACAGCCCCTTCCGGATGTAATAGTCGATCAACGGCGCGGTCTTCTCCTCGTAAACCCGCAACCGGTTGCGGATGGTCTCCTCATTGTCGTCGGCGCGGCCACGACCCAGCAGACGCTTGACGATCTCCTCATAATCCACGTCGAAGAACACCACGACATCCAGTGGCTGGTTGATCCTGGCGAGAATCTTGTCCAGCGCCTCGGCTTGGGCCAGATCGCGCGGGAACCCATCCATCATGAAACCCTTGGGATTCAATACGGCCAGTTTTTTTAGCCCGTTCTCGATCATGCCCAGGACGATATCGAAGGGCACCAGTTCACCGGCATCCATGTACGGCTTGGCGCGCAGCCCCAGTTCGGTGCCGGCGGCGACCTCGGCGCGCAGCAGATCGCCGGTAGCGACCGTGGAAACTCCGTAGTGGGCGATGATGGCGTCGGTTTGCGTACCCTTGCCTGAGCCGGGGGCGCCTAGCAGAACGATTCTCATGATGATTGCACTCTCGTTTTGGCGGTAAAAAAGCGTCGGAATTGCGTTGGAAATGCACCGAAAGCCGGGAATCCTGTCGTCCGCACGCCCCGTCTGGTAAGGGGGATGCCAGCGCGGCTATCAAGCGCTTGGCCTTGGCCGCTGTCAAGCGCTTGGCCTTGGTTGTAGTATAGGCATTCTCTCATTCATCAACTGCCGTATAAAGGTCACTGCCATGATTCTGGATAGAGTGGGCGCCGGTCACAACCTCCCCGATGAGTTCAATGTCATCATCGAAATTCCGGCGCATTCGGACCCGGTCAAGTACGAAGTGGACAAGGAGACCGGCGCGCTGTTCGTGGACCGCTTCATGAACGCCGCCATGCACTATCCCTGCAACTACGGTTACATCCCCAACACGCTGTGCGAGGACGGCGACCCGCTGGATGTGCTGGTCGTGGCTCCCCTGCCAGTGATCAGCGGCTGCGTGGTGCGCGCCCGGCCACTGGGTGTGCTGAAAATGATCGACGAAAAGGGCGGCGACGCTAAAATCCTGGCGGTGCCGATCAAGAAGGAATGCGCCCAGTACGATGACATTGAGTCGGTCGACCAGATGTCCAAGACCCTCCTGGCCCGCATCGCCCACTTCTTCCAGCACTACAAGGATATGGACTCCGGCAAGTGGGTGAAAATCGAAGGCTGGGGCAGCCCGGACGAAGCCCGGGCCGAAATTCTGGACGGCGTGGAGCGGTACAACAAGACCCATTGAGCTCGGCCGGGCAACCGCGCCAGGTCGCACCCGCATCCTGTCTGCGGTGGCGCCGGCTGCTTTCGGCGATGCCTCGCGCAGCCAATTTCAAGACCGAGATTGTCTTGACGCCAGCATCGCCTATTCTTTACGGAGAAGAAAACAAGCGGGAAAAACCACCTTTCAACAACGAAAGTCACAACGAGGAGAAACCCATGCGGTCCATTTATCCACACCCCGGAGGATTTGCGTCATGGTGGCGGTAGGATTGATTGTTGCCTTACTCTGCGCCATTGGCGCGCTCGTCTACGGCATCCAGTCGGTCAAGTGGGTGTTGGCCAAGGACGCCGGCAACCCCCGGATGCAGGAAATCGCCGCCGCCGTTCAGGAGGGCGCCAAGGCTTACCTGAACCGGCAATACACCACCATCGCGATGGCCGGGGCGATCATCGGCGTTATCATCGCCATTTTCCTGGGCGCGATGTCTGCCGTCGGCTTCGTGATTGGCGCAGTCTGTTCGGGTGCCGCCGGTTACATCGGCATGTACGTTTCGGTGCGCGCCAACGTCCGCACCGCCCAGGCCGCGCACGGCGGCCTGAACGCGGCGCTGGA
>JBDHRD010000058.1:0-16431 GCA_039807425.1 Candidatus Contendibacter sp.
TCGTCCTTGGCCTTGGCCAGTCGTTCGATCAGGTTGCCATCGAGTTTGATGTAATCGGGAACCAGTTCCTTGAGCAACCGCTCGGAATGCGCCTTGCCACCGAAGTGGGACAGAGCCAGGCCGCAACCTAGTTCCCGCAGGCTGGCGCGCAATTGTTTCGTTTCCTCGAAACAGTCGTCGGCGTTGTCTTCCTTGACCTCCAGCACCAGAGACTCGCCAGTCAATTGGCTATCCTGGAAGCGCTTCCGGAGCCAGTCAAAAAAATCCTTGTCGGTAAGCGAGTTGCGAGAGACGCGGACGAACAGAATCGGCGGTTTGGCGGTGGCCTGCCGTATTTCCAGAAGCATCCCCAGCCCCCGGATGATCGTCCATTTGTCCAGAGCACCCATCACCTTGTAGCGCACCGCCACGGAACCCAGTCTATCCATGCTCTGCGGCTTGTCGTCTTCGCCCATGATCTGCAGGTAAACCTTGTAGCGCGCTTCCTCGGCATTTTCGAAACTGACGATCGGTTGATACATCAGACGGAGCTGACCCTTGCTCAGGGCGTTTCGAATCAGGCGGAGGATGGCCTCGTCCTGTGGGTCGATGGGGGCTCGGGAGGAACGTTCTTCCTTGGGCGGCGCGTAAGCTTCGACCTGGTTGCCCCCCTTTTGTCGGGCTGCTTCACAAGCGCGATCGGCGTGCGATAGAACCTGCACCGCGCTTTCATGGGCCTCGTGCGCCAGGCAGACGCCGATGCAACAGCTCGTCGTGAACAGCTTGCCGCTCATCTGGAAACTGTGCTCGGCGATCGCCGCGCGGATACGCTCGGCCAGGGGCAGCGGATCGGTCGGCGAACCCGTGGGGATGAAAATCGCGAATACGCCGCTGGCAAAATGTGAGGCTACGTCATCGACCGCCAACATCTCTTTGAACAGCCCCGCGGCCTCGATCACGAACTGCTCGATGGCCTCGAATCCCATTGCATGGCGGATAGTGGCGTAATCCGTCAACAGAATATACAGTACAGCGCCGTCCGGGTTGAGTTCCAGGGTTTCCAGGAAAAAGCGCCGGCTGTACAACCCGGTGGTCTCGTCGAACCTGAGAAGATCCTCGAGCTGCTGGTTATACGCGCTTTTCTCCGGCGTGGCGTCGCGTACGATGATCTGGGTGCAGGGCTCATCGTTCATCCGGGTTGGCGCGCATTCCAGCAGGATCGGTAACGTTTGACCGTTGCGGCGTATCCCGACCAGTTCCACCGGTTCGATTGCCTTGCCGGAGCGGATGCTGTGGCGCAGGACGGTTTTCAGGGCGTCGCGGTAGCCTGGCGCCACCATGTGGACCAGTTGGATCTCGACTAGCTCGCCCCGATCTTCGTAGCCAAACAGCCGGAGATAGGCGGGATTGGCGTAGGCGTGGACGCCTTCGTGAATGTAGGCGATGGCCACCTGAATGTTTTCCAGCAACGCCTGACTGCGGTTCTCGCTCTCCTTGGACCGGGTCTCGAAGGACTGTTCGCGCTTGCGCGCCTGCAGGTGGCGCAATTCCTTGCGCACCACCGCCACCAGATGATCGGCGTCGTCCAGATAGAAAAAATTATCGGCGCCTTCCTCCAGCAGGCGGGCGGGCCGGTACTGGGTGCGGCTTTCGTCGTCTACCGCGGTGATAATCGGAATGTCCTGTCGGGCCTCGGCCACCATCAGCCGCGTTTCCGCGATGGTCGGCAAGTTTTCGCCCAACCGCAGCAGAATCAGGTCCAAGGGTTGGTAATCGATGGTGTTGCGGGCGGTTTCCGTCTGGTCGGTCTCGATCAGCTCGATCTGATAGCCATCACTGCCCAGAGTCCGGACGATATGATCGATGTCGGATCGAGAACGATCGACGATGAGCAGATTGATGACGGAAGGACTGGACACGCGAGCCCACCTCTGCGAATGGCGTAACCTGAGAAGGAAGCGAAGACCGCGCGGCGCGGCTACCCGGCCGGGGTCTTGGCCGGTTGTCCGGGTTGCTCGCGCACCAAGCGGGGCACCAGATAACCCGGCAAGCGCTGGCGCAATGTTTTCATGATAGCCGATGCCTCGATTTCGTTCACGTCGAAATGCGCCGCCCCGCGCACCGGGTCGAGCCGGTGCAGATAGTAGGGCAGCACCCGGGCGGCGAACAGCGTCTCGCTCAGTTCGACCAGGATCGCCGCCGAGTCGTTGACGCCGCGCAGCAGCACCGACTGATTCAACAGGGTCACGCTCACCGCCGCCAGTCGCGCCAGCGCCGCGCGCACGGCGGCGTCGATCTCGCGCGGATGATTGGCATGAACGACCAGCACGGGGCGCAGCCGGGTCCGGGTCAGCAGATCGAGCAGTCCGTCATCGACCCGTTCCGGCAGCATGATGGGCTGCCGGCTGTGGATGCGCAGCCACTCCAGATGGGGAATGCGATCCAGTTCCGCCAGCAGCGCGCCCAGTCGCCGGTCGGACAGGGACAATGGATCGCCACCGCTCAGAATTACTTCGCGGAGGCTGGGATCGCCGGCCAGATAGGCCAGCGCCGGCCGCCATTCGTCCGCGCCAGCGTGGGCGTCGGCGTAGGGATATTCGCGGCGAAAGCAGTAGCGGCAATGCACCGCGCAGGTACCGGTGACGATCAGCAGGGCGCGACCGTGGTATTTATGCAGCACTCCCGGCGCCGCCTGGGCCGCCCGGTCGCCGACCGGATCGGCCACGAAGCCCGGCGTCGCTTCCAGTTCCGCGCCCAGCGGCAAAACTTGCCGCAGCAGCGGATCGTCAGGGTCGCCCTTGCGCATCCGGGCCACGAAGCCGCGCGGAACGCGCAGGGAAAACCGCACCGCCGCCGCCCGCGCCGCCGGTAACAGGGCGGGATCCAGTCTCAGTTCCCGCAGCAGTTCAGCCGGATCGGTGATCGCCCGGGCCAATTCCCGCTGCCAAGCTGGAACCTGACGCGACAGCGCCTTTGCCGGTATCATAGTTAATCTTTATGGCTCCATCACTCTAGCGGAAGGCAGGTTTGGCATGGCGACGTATAGTACCAACGAATTCAAGAGCGGGTTGAAGATCATGCTGGATGGCGATCCCTACGCCATCGTGGAAAATGAATTCGTCAAGCCCGGCAAGGGCCAGGCGTTCAACCGGGTGAAGGTGCGCAACCTGAAAACCGGGCGAGTGATCGAGCGCACCTTCAAGTCGGGCGACACCGCCGAAGGCGCCGACGTGGTCGACATGGAGTTGCAATATCTCTACAACGATGGCGAATACTGGCATTTCATGGACCAGCAAAGCTACGAGCAGTTGACCGCCGACGCGGCCGCTGTGGGCGATGCCGCCAAGTGGCTGAAGGAAGAAGCGATCTGTCAGGTAATGCTATGGAACGGCGTGCCGCTGAGCGTGGCCGCGCCCAACTTCGTGATCATGACCATCGTCGAGACCGATCCGGGCCTGCGCGGCGACACCTCGGGCGGCGGCGGCAAGCCGGCGACGCTGGAAACTGGCGCGGTGGTGCGGGTGCCGCTGTTCGTGCAGAGCGGTGAGGTCATCAAGGTGGACACCCGTACCGGCGAGTACGTGTCGCGGGTCAAGGAATAACCGGCGTCAGGCTATTTCGTGGAATACCCCGCCTGGCGACCCGGCGTCGATCTCGCCACCCTGCGCCTGCGGGCCGAACTGCTGGCGCGCATCCGGGCTTTCTTCGCGGCGCGCGGGGTGCTGGAGGTGGAAACGCCGGTGCTGTCGGCGGCAGCGATCACCGAGCCAAATCTGGCCAGTTTCGGCACGGTCTATACCGGGCCGGGGTTACGGTACGGGCAACCGCTGTATTTGCACACCTCGCCGGAATTCCCGATGAAACGGCTACTGGCGGCGGGCAGCGGCTGCATCTACCAGATCGCGCGGGTGTTCCGCGACGGTGAAGCGGGCCGCTGTCACAATCCCGAATTCACCCTGCTGGAATGGTATCGAGTCGGCTTCGACCATCACCGGCTGATGGATGAGGTCGCGGAACTGGTCACCGGGTTGCTGGCCGGGCGGTTGCCGCTGGCGGAACCGGAACGGCTGAGCTACCGCGAACTGTTCTGGCGCCATCTCGACCTGGACCCGCATCGGGCCGACGTGGCGGAACTCGGCGCGTGCGCGGAACGTCACGGCGTTTCCATCCCGCCGGGAATGCCGGCGGACGATACCGATTCCTGGCTGGATTTATTGCTGACCCATTGCATCGAGCCGCAACTGGGAACCGGGTGGCTGACCTTCGTGTACGACTACCCGGCTTCGCAGGCGGCGCTGGCGCGATTGCGACCCGGCGAGCCGCCGGTCGGCGAACGCTTCGAGCTGTACTTGAATGGCGTCGAACTGGCTAACGGCTTTCACGAGCTGGGCGACGCTGGCGAGCAGCGCCGCCGCTTCGAGTTGGAGAACGCGGCGCGGCGGAGGCTGGGCCTGCCGGTCATGCCGGTGGACGAACATCTGCTGGCGGCGCTGGATGCGGGATTGCCGGACTGCGCCGGGGTGGCGCTGGGCTTCGACCGGCTGGTGATGCTGGCGGCGGGGAAGGCGTTCATCCAGAACGTGATGGCCTTTCCAGTCAACATCGCCTGACGCCGCCTTCAAATCGCTGGCTTGACAACCTTGCCCAGCCGCTGTCCCATTCGCACCGTCCTCCCTGCCCGAATCTCCGCATCCCAGCGCGCCGCCCCTCGGCCGAACAGCAGAATCACGGTAGACCCCATGTTGAACCGACCCATCTCCGCACCCTTGTCGAGCCGCACCGCCCCATCCCCGTTCGGCGGATAGCTCCAATTACGGATGATTTTGCCCAACGGTGGGGTGATCGCCCCGGCCCAGACCGTTTCGATGGACGCTACGTTGATCGCGCCGACCAGCACCAGCGCCATCGGCCCCGCCGGGGTATCGAACAGCGTCGCTACCCGTTCGTTGCGGGTGAACAAATCGGACGTCATTCGGGTCGTCAGCGGCGACACGCTGAACAGCGTGCCGGGAATGTGAACCATTTCCCGCAACCGTCCAGCCAGCGGCATGTGGATACGATGATAATCGCGCGGCGACAGATACAAGGTCGCGAACGCGCCACCTTGAAACGGTCGCGCTCGTTCCGCGTCGCCGCCCAGCAGCGCGGTCAGTGAAAAATTCCGCCCCTTGGCTTGCAGCAGCGTATCGGCGTCGGCGAGACCGATCTGGCTGACCGCACCGTCCACCGGGCAGCACACCACCCGGTCGCCCAGCGCGATGGGGCGGATGCCCGGCTTGAGCGCGCGGGTGAAGAAGGCATTGAAATCCGGGTAGGCGGACGGGTTCGGCTCCAGCGCCTCGCCCAGATCGACCTGAAATTTCCGGACTACCTGGCGGATCAACCCGTTCTTGAACCAAGGCGTCCGCACCCGTGTCAACCGGTAAGTCAGGCGGGTCAGCAGCCGTTGCGGCAGGATGTATTGCGGCAGGTTGCCCAGGCGGTCGGCCCAGATCGCGCTCATGATCGATGCCCTTTGCGTAGTCTATGATTTAAATCGAGAAGAGGGAGCGGAAGCATATCCGGTTCACCCGCGCAACGGTAGAATGCCCCAAAATCCATCCAACCTTTTCCAGCTACCCGCGATTTCCGATGACCGACCACGACGACGTTTGCTCTGATCTGCGCACGATCCGCGACATGATCCGCTGGGGCGCCAGCCGCATGAACGAGGCCGGCCTGCATTTCGGCCACGGCACCGACAACGCCATCGACGAAGCGGCGGCGCTGGTGCTGCACGCGCTGCACCTGCCGCCCGATCTGCACGCCGACTATTTCCAGGCCAACCTGCTCCCGGCCGAGAAACAGGCGGCGATCCGGTTGCTGGAACGGCGGATCGCCGAACGCAAGCCCGCGGCCTATCTGACCCAGCGGGCCTGGTTCATGGGTCTGCCATTTTACGTGGACGAACGAGTGTTGATCCCACGCTCGCCGCTGGCGGAACTGATCGAACGGCATTTCTCGCCGTGGCTGCCAGACAGCCGGCAAATCGGTGACATCCTCGATCTGGGTACCGGCAGCGGTTGCATTGGCATCGCCTGCGCCTACGCCTTCCCGGACGCGCGGGTGGATTTGGTGGATATCTCCACCGATGCACTGGATGTAGCGCGGCACAACGTCGCCGAGCATGGCCTGGAGGATCAGATCGAGGTTATTCCATCCGATCTGTTCTCGGCTCTGAAGGGTCGTCGCTACGACCTGATCATCAGCAACCCCCCCTATGTAGGCTTGGAGGAGCTGGACAATTTGCCACCCGAATATCATCACGAACCGCAACTGGGACTGGCCGCCGGCGCGGAGGGTTTGGATGTGGTGGTGGAAATCCTGCGCCAGGCCGCCGATCACCTCAAACGCGATGGGCTGTTGATCGTCGAGGTCGGTAACGCCCAGTACGCCCTGTGCGAGACGTTCCCGGACGCACCGTTTACCTGGCTGGATTTCGAGCGTGGCGGACAGGGAGTATTTCTGTTGAACGCCGCGCAGTTGCACCGGTTGTAAGGATTATCGCCATGGAAACCACTATCGTCTTTGATCCGGCTCTGATCCGCAAGTACGACAAGGCCGGTCCCCGCTATACGTCGTATCCAACCGCCGTACAGTTCCATGAGGGCTTTGGCGAGGTCGAATACCGGGAGCAGGCTCAGGCCAGCAACGCCAGTGGGCGGCCGCTGTCGCTGTATTTGCATATTCCGTTCTGCGATACGGTCTGCTTCTACTGTGCCTGTAACAAGATCATCACCAAGAACCGCCGCCACGCCGCGTCCTATCTGGACCACCTGCAGCGGGAAATCGCCTTGCAGGGTGCGTTGTTCGACCGGAGCCGGCCCGTCACCCAGTTGCATTGGGGCGGGGGAACGCCGACTTTCATCAGCGCCGAGCAGATGGGCGAGTTGATGCGGGTGACGAGCAAGCATTTCCGCTTGCTGGACGATGACAGCGGCGAATATTCCATCGAGGTGGACCCGCGCGAGACCGACGACAACACGATCGGGCTGTTGCGGGAACTGGGTTTCAACCGGCTCAGCCTGGGCGTGCAGGATTTCGATCCCGAGGTGCAAAAAGCGGTCAACCGCATTCAGTCGCGGGAAATCACCTTGAAGACCATGGATGCCGCCCGGCGCGAGGGTTTCAAATCCATCAGCGTGGATTTGATCTACGGCTTGCCCTTGCAAAGCGTCGCCAGCTTCGCGCAAACGGTGGATGAGATCGTCGGACAGAATCCCGACCGGATTTCGGTGTTCAACTACGCCCACCTGCCGGACCTGTTCAAAACCCAGCGCCAGATCGACGCCAGCACCCTGCCGCCGCCGGCCGTGAAGCTGGAGATCCTGAAAGCGGTGATCGAGCGGCTGACTCAGGCGGGTTATGTCTACATCGGCATGGATCATTTCGCCAAACCTGGCGACGAACTGGCGCGGGCGCAGCAGGCTGGTACGCTCTATCGCAATTTCCAGGGCTACAGCACCCACGCCGACTGCGATCTGATCGGGCTGGGCGCGACCTCCATCGGCGTGGTCGGCGAGAGCTACAGCCAGAACCTGCGTGGGCTGGAGGAGTACTACGCGCGTATCGACGAAAACCGGCTGGCGGTGTTCCGGGGGGTGCGGCTGGACGCCGACGACCGGTTGCGGCGAGCGCTGATCACCGACCTGATCTGCCATTTCACCCTGGATTTTGCTGCGGTCGAACGTCGATTCGGCATCCGCTTCCGCGACTACTTCGCCCCAGAACTGGTGGAACTGGCTGACATGCAGTTGGACGGACTGCTAGCGCTGTCCGAGACCAGGATTCAGGTCTTGCCGCCGGGCCGGTTGCTGATCCGCAACATCTGCATGGCGTTCGACCGTTATTTGCGGGAACAGAAGCAGCAGCGGTTCTCGAAGGTCATTTGAATGGAGAAGATAAACATTTTTGTGTATTCTTGATCCATGAACAGTAACCAGTTCAAAGCCTGGCTCCGCCAACAGGATTGCACGTTCGGGACTAAACCGGGTGGCTCCGGCCATTTGGTCGCGCGGCTTGGCAGCCGGAAATCGGAAGTCCCGATGCATGGCTCCAAGAAATTAAAAAAGGGGCTGGTCGAAGGCGTGAAAAAGCAACTGGGCCTTGAAATAGGCGAGAGGCGCGATGTTGATTTATCCCGTGGTCTTGGAACCGCAGCCGGAAGGTGGCTTTGTCGTCACTTTTCCAGATATACCCGAAGCGATAACCCAGGGCGAAGACGAAGCCGAGGCGCTGGTGATGGCCGAGGATGCGCTGCTGGTCATGCTCTCGGCTTACATGGACGACCGCCAGCCGATCCCCGAACCCTCACCCCTCGATGGCCGGCCCGGCGTGGCGCTGAAGGTGGTGGCCGCTGGCAAGGTGGCGCTCCACAATGCGATGCTGGCAGCGGGCAAGCGCAAGGCCGACCTGGCGCGGATGCTCAACCTGGCGCCCACTCTGGTGGACCGGCTGCTATCGCTGCACCACAAAAGCCGGATCGAGCAGATCGAAACCGCGCTGGCGGCCTTGGGCAAGCGACTGGTGGTTGAAGTGCGCGAAGCCGCCTGAATCGGCGATGCTCATGGTTGAGCAAGACCTTGGCCACTCGTTGTCTTACCATCCTTCAACCGACCGTATCTCTACCTTAACCGGCTGGAACGTGATCCTTCCTAAAAATACTCAATCAACTGAAAAATTTACTCTTTGATTCCAGGCTTACGAACAGTCCAACTGACGTGGCGTTGCCTCACCGATCGAACAATTCGTTTTACCACTCTGGATTTTTTCCGCGTGGCTTGTTCTATGCGGGAAATTCGGCTAATTCTTGTCAGTTAAAATCCGTTTCGGGCGAATTCGCCTGGTTGCAGCCATCGTCACGAGGAGAGAGTCGTTTGATGAACACGATCAACCGTAGCATCCTGAGCGCCGCCCTCGGCGCGGTCATCCTGAGTCTGGGCGGTGTGGCGCAGGCCGAGGACACCCTCAAGATTGCCATCGCCGGCCCCACCACCGGCCCGGTCGCCCAGTACGGCGACATGCAGATGATGGGCGCCAAAATGGCGGTCGAGCAGATCAACGCCAAGGGCGGCGTCAACGGCAAGAAGCTGGAAGCGGTCATCATGGACGATGCCTGCGAACCCAAGCAGGCGGTGGCCGTTGCCAACCAGATCGTCAACCAGAAGATCAAGTACGTGGTCGGCCATCTGTGTTCCGGTTCGACCCAGCCCGCCTCCAAGCTGTACGAGGACGAAGACATCCTGATGATCACCCCGGCGGCCACTAACCCCGCCATCACCCAGCAGGGCTACAAGATGGTGTTCCGCACCATCGGCACCGACGATCAGCAGGGTCCAACCGCCGGCAAATACATCGCCGGAACGGTCAAACCCAAGAAGCTGGCGATCATCCACGACAAGCAGCAGTATGGCGAGGGCATCGCCAAGGAAGTGAAGAAGACCGTCGAAGCCGCCGGCATCAAGCCGGTGTTGTTCGAGGGCGTCAACAAGGGTCAGACTGACTTCTCCGCCCTGATCACCAAGATGAAGAAGGAAGGCGTGGATTTTGTCTACTACGGTGGCTATCACCCGGAACTGGGCCTGTTGTTGCGCCAATCCAAGGAGCAGGGCTTCGACGCCAAGTACATGGGTCCCGAGGGTGTGGGCAACAAGGACATCAGCGCTATCGCCGGCCCGGCGTCGGAAGGCTTGCTGGTCACGCTGCCCGCCGACTTCAGCGCCGATCCGGCGAACGCCGAGCTGGTTGCGGCCTTCAAAGCCAAGAACCAGGACCCCACTGGCCCGTTTGTAATGCCGGCCTACGCCGGCGTGCAGATCATCGCCGATGCGATCAAGGGCGCCAAGACCGAGGATGCGGCCAAGCTGGCCGACTACATCCGCAAGAACAGCTTCCAGACTCCCATCGGTAAGGTGGCGTTCAAGGAGAATGGCGATCTGAAGGAGTTTGAATTCGTCATCTTCACCTGGCACGCCGACGCCACCAAGACGCCGGTCAAGTAGTGAATCAGGGGCGAGGGGCGAGTGGTTAATCCCTTGCTACTCGCTACTCGCTACTCGCTACTCGCTACTCGCTACTCGCTACTCGCTACTCGCTACTCGCCACTTACCCACCCCCAGACACCGCGCCCATGTCCGGTTTTTCCCCCCTCGAATTCCTCCAGCAGATCATCAACGGTCTGACCCTGGGCAGCATTTACGCCCTGATCGCCATCGGCTACACCATGGTGTACGGCATCATCGGCATGATCAATTTCGCCCACGGCGAGATTTACATGATCGGCGCCTACATCGGCCTGATGGTCATCACCGCACTGGGACTGTTCGGCGTGCATAGCATCTCGGCGATCCTGCTGGTGACGCTGGCGATCAGCATCCTGGTGACGGGTTCCTACGGCTGGACCGTGGAGCGGCTGGCCTACCGGCCGCTGCGCGGCAGCCCCCGGCTGGTGCCGCTGATCTCGGCCATCGGCGTCTCGATCTTCCTGCAGAACTACGTCCAGATCGGCCAGGGCGCCCGTGACGTATCCATGCAGCCGGTCCTGACCGGCGGCTGGCGCTTCGGGCCGGAGGGTGATTTTCAGGTCTATCTATCCTATATGCAGGTCTTGATCGCGGTCGTGACCGTGGTGTTCATGACGGGCCTGACCCTGTTCATCGCCCGCTCCCGGATGGGCCGCGCCTGTCGGGCCTGCTCCGAGGACCGGGCCATGGCCAACCTGCTCGGCATCGGCACCGACCGGGTGATCGCCCTGACCTTCGTGCTGGGGGCGGCGCTGGCGGCGGTGGCCGGCGTGCTGGTCGGCATGTACTACGGGCTGATCAATCCCTTCATCGGCTTCATGGCGGGGCTGAAAGCATTCACGGCGGCGGTGCTGGGTGGCATCGGCAGCATTCCCGGTGCGATGCTGGGCGGGGTGGTGTTGGGGCTGGCGGAAAGTTTCGCCTCGGCCTACCTGCAAACCGAATACAAGGACGTGGTGGCGTTCACCCTGCTGATCGGGGTGCTGCTGGTACGGCCCACCGGCCTGCTGGGCCGCCCGGACCTGGAGAAGGTGTAGACCATGCGCCGCGCTCTGTCCGATGCGTTCCTGGCGGCGGTGTTGACCACCATCCTGCTCGTTCCGATCTTCGGCCTGCGCATCCACGTGGACGGTGTGAACGTCTCGCTGAGTCGCACGCCGATGCCGGTGATCGTCGCGGTCGCAATCGTCTTCCTGCTGCGGCTGTTCAGACAGCCGTTACAACGAATTTGGGCTTCGTCGCGCGTCCCGAATTCCTGGCGCGAGAATGTTCTGACCACGACCTTCAGCCAAGCGAAGCAACAACCGCGCTATCGGCTGGCGCTGTGGCTGTTGCTGCTGGCCATGGCGGTCGTCTGGCCGTTTACCGCCTCGCGCGGCGCGGTGGACGTGATGACGCTGGCGCTGATTTACGTGATATTGGGCTTGGGCCTGAACATCGTGGTCGGTTTCGCTGGCCTGCTCGTGCTGGGCTACGCCGCGTTCTACGCCGTCGGCGCCTATGCCTACGCCCTGTTGGCCCAGCACTTTGGCCTGTCGTTCTGGCTGGGCCTGCCGGTCGCGGGGGCGCTGGCGGCCTTGACCGGCTTCCTGCTCGGCCTGCCGGTACTGCGGCTGCGCGGCGATTATCTGGCTATCGTCACGTTGGGCTTCGGCGAGATCACCCGCCTGCTGCTCAACAACCTGAATTTTCTCACCGGCGGCCCGGACGGCATCGGTAGCATCCCGCGCCCGACGCTGTTCGGCCTGGAATTCAGCCGCCGCGCCCGCGAAGGTGGAACCACTTTCCATGAATTTTTCGGCCTCGACTACAGCGGCGACCATGGTGTGATTTTCATGTACCTGCTCGGCGTGGCGCTGGTGCTGCTGACCCTGTTCGCCATCAACCGCCTGCTGCGGATGCCGCTGGGCCGGGCCTGGGAGGCGCTGCGCGAGGATGAAATTGCCTGTCGTTCGCTGGGCCTGAGTCCGACCACTATCAAATTATCGGCACTGACCCTGAGCGCGGCCTTCGCCGGGCTGGCCGGGGCATTTTTCGCCGCCCGCCAGGGCCACATCAACCCCGAGTCGTTCACCTTTATCGAATCCGCCATGGTGCTGGCCATCGTGGTGCTGGGTGGGATGGGGTCGCAACTGGGCGTGATGCTGGCCGCCATCGCGATCACCGCCTTGCCGGAACTGGCCCGCGAGTTCGACGAATACCGGATGCTGGCCTTCGGCCTGGTCATGGTGTTGATGATGATCTGGCGACCGCAGGGCCTGATCCCCGCCGCTCGCCCCCGGCTGGAATTGCCGGAGCACCCGGAGGCGGCGCGGTGAGTCTCGCACCGAACCCGGTTCCCGTCGCCGACCCACCCGCCCGTCCATTGCTGGAAATTCGGAATCTGAGCATGCGCTTTGGTGGTCTGCTGGCGGTGGACAACGTCCAATTCGATGTTCGCCACGACCAGATTTTTGCCATCATCGGCCCAAACGGCGCGGGCAAGACCACGGTGTTTAACTGCATCGGCGGTTTCTACCGGCCCACGACCGGCACGGTGGCGCTGGACGGTCAACCGCTGCACCACCTGCCCAGCCATCGCATCGCCCGGCTGGGGCTGGTGCGCACTTTCCAGAACGTGCGGCTGTTCAAGACCATGACCGTGGTCGAGAACCTGCTGATCTCGCAACACGTCCAACTGGAGACGCGACTGCTGCCCGGGCTGTTCAAGACCCCGAAATACCGCCGCGCCGAGGCCGAGGCGCTGGACCGGGTGGCGTTCTGGCTGGAGAAGGTCGGCCTGCTCGCGGTCGCCAACCGCGAGGCCGGCAATCTCGCCTATGGCCAACAGCGGCGGCTGGAAATCGCCCGCTGCATGATCACCCACCCCAAGCTGCTGATGCTGGACGAGCCGGCGGCGGGTTTGAACCCGCAGGAAACCCGCGACCTGGACCGGCTGATCAACGAACTGCGCGCCGAACACGGCGTGGCGGTACTGTTGATCGAGCACGACATGAGCCTGGTCATGGGCATTTCCGACGCAATCCTGGTCATGGAATACGGGCGGCCCATCGCCACCGGCACGCCCGCCGAGATTCGCCGAGATCCGCGCGTCATCAAGGCGTATCTGGGAGAAGAGTGATGATGCTAAAGCTGGAGAATGTTCACACCTGCTATGGCCAGATCGAGGCGCTCAAGGGTGTGTCGCTGGAGGTCCATCCCGGCGAGATCGTCACCCTGATCGGGGCCAACGGCGCCGGCAAAAGCACGCTGCTGATGACGATCTGCGGCTCGCCACACGCCGCCAGGGGCAGCGTGACCTTCGAGGGCCAGGACATCACCCGCAAGCCCACCCACGTCATCATGCAGTGCGGGCTGGCGCTGGTGCCGGAGGGGCGGCGCATCTTTCCCGGCCTGACCGTGCGGGAAAATCTGCAAATGGGTGGGTTCTTCGCCGACAAGGCGCGGCTGGACACCGATCTGGAACGGGTGTTCACCCTGTTTCCGCGCCTCAAGGAACGCTGCAACCAGCGCGGCGGCACGCTGTCCGGCGGCGAGCAGCAGATGCTGGCCATCGGCCGTGGCCTGATGAGTCGGCCCAATCTGCTGTTGCTGGACGAGCCGTCACTGGGGCTGGCGCCGATCATCATCGCCCAGATTTTCCAGATCCTGAAGGAAATCCGCGAGGAGGGTGTGACCATTTTTCTGGTCGAACAGAACGCCCACCGCGCCCTGCAACTGGCCGACCGGGGCTACGTGCTGGAAACCGGCCGCATCGTGCTGGCCGACACCGGCGCCAACCTGCTGGCCAACGATCAGGTGCGCAAGGCGTATCTGGGCGGTTGAACGCACCGTTCAGGGCGCCGCCAGTAACATCCCCGCCACGGGAGTGACGCCGCGCCCGTCCGGGTCGGTGAACTCGAACGGCACGGAGACCAGTTCCATCCCGGCGTTGCGCTGGACCGCGAAGTGCAAATGCGGGCCGGTGGAATAGCCCGTGTTGCCGGAATTGGCCAGCCAGTCGCCGCGTTCCACCCGCTGTCCGGGCCTGACCCGCACCGAATCGGCTTGCAGGTGCGCGTAGACCGCCATGGTGCCGTCGGCGTGGAGCACGCGCACGGCGTTGGCTTTCTCCCGATACTTTTGATCCGGTCCGCCATCCAGAAAGTCGGCGGCGAATTCCATGATGATGCCTTGGCGGGCGGCGCGCACCGGTGTGCCCAGTGGCAGGCCGATATCCACGGCGTAGCGGCTCTGGGGATGCTGGTGACTGAAAGCGCCATCGAAAGCCTGGCCGACCGCAAATCGCTGTCCCGACGCGAACGGCGGTGTATAAGGCCGGTCGGGTTGATGGGTGGCGGACGGATCGCCCAGCACTGCCCGCACCTGATAGCCATAGCGCCAGCGCCGACCGGTCGGCCTGAGAGTTGCCACCGGCGTTTCCGAGCGGGCCGGCGCCACTACCCGCACGGGCAGCGGTGGCCGGGCCTCCATGTTTTCGATCCCTTCGCCGTTGATTTCCACCTCGATGGGGCCGTAATAGTCGTTGATCACCGTCAATACCGGCGTGTCCGTGGCGCCACGATTGCGGATGCTGACCTTGGCCGGCAGTTCGCTGACCGGCAACGGTTTCACCACGACCGGAGTGCTGGCGTTTTTGGGCGGTCGGTCGGTGAACACCCAGGCCCCGGAAGCGTCCTGATATTTATAGAGGCTCTTGGCCAGCGCCGGGCGTGAGCCCGACAGTCCCATCAATGCGATTAGCGCCAGCCCCGCCAGGCCGACTTTGCCCCAGCCCCGCTGATGCGACGGGCGCCATCCGCCGAGGCGCGCCATCAGTCGTTGAAGTAGTGAATATGCACGCCTTCCTGGGCGCTCTTGGCCAGCTCCACCATCCGGGCGGCCACCGTTTCCGCCGCGACCGGTCGGTAGCGGCTGAACGGTCCCCGTAAAAACAGCGACCAGAACGGAACGAATGGCTTGCTCCAGTCCTCGACCGGCCGGGGTTCAGGGCGCGCGCCCAGCAGCAATGAGGGCCGCAGGATATGCACGGCCTCGAACGGCAATTCGCTGACTGCCGTTTCGGCGCGTCCCTTGATCCGGTTGTAAAAGACCGGCGAACCGGGATCAGCGCCGACCGCCGACACCAGCACGAACCGGGACACCCTCCGCGTTACCGCCAGCCGGGCCAGTTCGGCGACGTAGATGTGATCGACCTTGGCGAAAGCCTCGGGTGAACCGGCCGCCCGCTGGGTGGTGCCCAGACAGCACAAGGCGGCGTCCGCATCGATCATCTCGGCATGGTCGCCGAGATGATCGAAGTTCACGACATGGAACGTCAGTTTGGGATGCGTCCGCTCCAGCGCCCGGCGGGCGAAGACCGTGACTTTGCCGATGTCCTCATCGGCCAACAGCCGGGTCAGACAATGCCCGCCGACCAGGCCGGTCGCGCCTGCCAGCAAGACCCGTAGGCCCGTTTGTCGTTGCACCGTCATCGTTGTGTTCTCCTCCAGTTGGAAACGCGCGATTCGGCCGCCCGCTGGGCTCACTATGGAGCGAGCAGCAACACAACATCCAGCGACCGAATTCCACTACTCATTCCTCTGCAGGATTCTTTCGTCCGGCAGCAGCGAAAGTCCTACCCAATTAAGGATAGTCGTTGCTGGTGGATTTTAGGGCAAGGGCACGGTTTCCAGGGCCGGGAACGCTGCTACACTGGCGGCGCTTTTCACATTCTGGAGAACCGCGACATGCTCAGATTTCTGCTCGCCAGCCTGCTGCTCCTGTGGGGCAGCACCGCTATCGCCGCCGACCAGACTCTGGTGGTCTACAACTGGGCCGAATACCTTCCCAGGAAGGTGCTCCAGCAGTTTACCCAGGAAACCGGGATCAAGGTGCGGTACTCGACCTACGACAGCAACGAGGCGATGTACGCCAAGGTCAAGACGGTCAAGGGCGAGGGTTACGACGTGCTCGTGCCGTCCACCTATTACGTGGACCGGATGCGCCGGGAGGGTCTGGTGCAAAAGCTCGACAAGTCCCGCCTGAGTAATCTCGGTCATCTCAATCCACGGCTGCTGAACCAGTCCTACGATCCCAACAACGACTACAGCATACCTTATCTGTGGGGCACGACCGGCATCGCCTACAACGCTGCCAAGCTTCCGCCGGGTCAACTGACCCGCTGGGCCGATCTGTGGGATCCGGCCTATAAAAACAGGCTGCTGCTATTAAACGACATGCGCGAGGTGTTCTCGATGGGGTTGAAGCTGCTGGGCTACTCGATCAACACCACCGATGAAAATCAGATTCGCGCCGCCTACGAGAAGCTGGCCGAACTCATGCCGAACGTGCGGGTCTTCGACGCTGAATCGCCCAAAACCAAATTCCTGGCGCAGGAAGTCGTGGCGGG
>JBDHRD010000059.1:0-16430 GCA_039807425.1 Candidatus Contendibacter sp.
CCAGGATGCCGATGGAGAAAATCAGCGCGAACAGCGACACCCGGTTGAGGGTGAAGCCCCAGGCCCAGGAGGCGAATAGGGTGATGGTCAGGGTCAGAATTACCGCCGCGCCGACGATGAACGCCTCGCGCCAGCCCAGCGCCACCCACACCAGCGCGATCACCAGGCCGGTGGCGAAGATCAGCTTGGTGATCAATGTCCTCGCCTTGTCGTTGGCGGTGACGCCGTAGTTGCGGGTGACGGTGATGTTGATCCCCTCGGGGATGAACGTACCCTTGAGTTGCTCGACCCGCTCCAGAAGTTGATCGGCGATTTTGACCGCGTTTTCGCCCGGCTTCTTGGCGATGGCAAGCGTCACGGCGGGGAATTCACCTTTAACCTGGATTCCACTGGCTGCCGCCGCCGGCCCCGTCCCCAGCCAGACGTAACGTTCGGGCGTGTCAGGACCGAGTTTGACTTCGGCGACATCGGCCAGATAAACCGGTGCGCCCTGATGCAGTCCCACCACCAGACTGCCGATTTCTTCCGGGTCCACCAGAAAGCTGCCGGCCTGCACTGGAATTTCGCGGTTGTCGCCGACCAGCGCTCCGGCGTCGGCGGAGGCATTGGCGGCTTGCAGCGCACGGCGCAGGTCACTCAGCGCCAGCCCGTAGCCGGACAGCTTGGCCGGATCGAACCGGACTTGCGTCATGCGGTCGGGCGCACCGATGGTATACAGGTCGCGGGCGCCAGGGACGCGCTTCAACTCGGTTTCCAACGTGTGCGCTACCCGCGCCAGATCGTCGGCGCCGCGCTGGGGATCCTCGGTCCACAGCGTCAGGCCGACGATGGGCACGTCGTCGATGCCCTTGGGCTTGACGATGGGCTGGCCGACGCCGAGATTGGGCGGCAGCCAGTCGGCGTTGGAATAGAGCTTGTTGTACAGCCGGACGATGGCGTCGGTGCGCGGCTGGCCGACCAGGAATTGCACAGTGAGCACCGCCAAGCCGGGCCGCGACACCGAGTAGACGTGCTCGACGCCCTCGATTTCGGCCAGTACCTGTTCTGCCGGACCGCTGACCAGCTTTTCGACTTCCCGGGCCGTGGCGCCGGGGAAGGGGATGAACACGTTGGCGAAGGTAACGTTGATCTGCGGTTCTTCCTCGCGCGGGGTGACCAGCACCGCGAACAACCCCATCAGCAGTCCGACCAGCGCCAGCAGCGGGGTGATTTCGCTCAGCAGGAATTTTTTCGCAATCGCCCCAGACAGGCCGAGACGCGGTTCGGCAACGTCGCTCATCTCATTTCCCCGCCTGTTGTTGTTCCTTGAGATAAACGCCGGCCTTGATCGGATCCAGCGCTACTCGCTCGCCTGGCTCCAGACCGGCCAGAATCTCGACGACCTTACCTTCCGTCCGGCCCGGTCGCACTTGGCGCAGGCTGACCCTGCCGTCCTTGACCACATAGACGCCACTCACCTCGCCGCGCTGGACCAAAGCCTGGTTGGGTACGGTTAACTGGTAGTCCTCGCCGATCCGAAAAGTGATCTTGACGAACATGCCGGGGTAGAGTCCTTCGGTCTTTTTCGGCAGGTAAACACGGACCTTGAACACGTTGCTCTGCGGGTCGGCGTAAGGGAAGAAAGTCAGCTTGTCGGCAACGACGCTTTTGCCGCCGTTGGGCAGCAACACCTTGGCCTGCTTGTATTGGCGCACCGGTACGATCAAACGCTGCGGCACGTTGGTCACCACCCGCAATTCGTCCAGCGAGAAGCCGGTCATCAACGGTTTGCCGGGCTGCACGGTTTCGCCCAACTGGACGTGGCGTTCCAGCACGATGCCGCTGTAGGGCGCGGTGATGGTGGTGTAGTCCAACGATTCCCTGGCTTGGGCGACGCCGGCCTGCCCGGCATCGAGTTTGGCCTTGGCGGCGCTGAACCCGGCGGTCGCGGCGTCCATCTGCGCCTTGGAGACCAGTTGCTTTTCGTAGATGCCGCGCATCCGGTTATATTCGGCTTCGGCTTCGAGATAGCGGGCTTCGGCCTCGCGCAGATTGGCCTGAGCCTGCTCCAGCCCGGCGCGTTGCTCAATGTTGCGAATACGAATAATCGGTGCGCCCTGGGGCACGAAATCGTTGACGTCCACCATGATGGTTTCGACCCGGCCAGCGGTTTGGGCGGAGACGGTGCTCTGGTTGACTGCCTCGACTATGCCATCGAGCGCCTGTGCGTCGGGCAAGGTTTGCAGTTGGGCCTCGGCGACCGGAAACGGCGGTTCGACGGCGCCGAGGAACGCCGGCGTGGTGGCCAGCAGGCCGGATAAAAGCAGCAGAAGTGGACGGAGCGGCGCGGACATGGCGGTTTCTCTCGAACTTGACCGATACTGAATTGTATATTAGAAAATGCTAATATTTGCAAGTTGCTCTCGTAAATCATCCTGGGGTGGGCGGCGAGCATCACCGTGTCCCATGATCCTGTGGGTATGTTCGAGTAGGTTTATCCTGCCGAAATGATCGCCAGAAAACCGACAACAAGAACGGGGAGGTTTGTGAAATAATTCGACTGGGAGCGCTATGGCGAGAAGTGAGATCGCGATGAATCCGAACGATGCGTGGATGCCGTGATGGCTGTGGTTCAGCCGTCCACCCGCATTCTGTTACTCGGCAAGCGCGGCAGCCTGGTGCGGTGGTTGGAAAACCTGCATCGCACCTGCATCCGTCTGGGTCACGCTGACACGCGCGTTTTTGCAATCAACGGTGATACCTTGTGGTCCCGTCTGTGCGTCAAGTGGCAGGGACGCGACGCATGGACCAACGGCTGGATGTTGACCCGGTTCGAGCGGATGCTGGCGAAATTTCGTCCGGATCTGGTGATTGTGGCGGGCGTATTCGGCCTGTCGCTGGACTATTACCGGGTTTTGCACGGGTTACCCCGGCGTCCGCTGATCGCGGGGCTGGTGGGCGACCGTTTTCCGACCGACAGCCGGGAGCGGGCTGATGGCTGCGACCGGCTTTATTACACCGATACCCGCTTTATTCAGGATGCCGCCGCTGCCGGCTTTACTACGCCCGGCCGTTATTTGCCCCTGGCGGTGGACCCGGAACAATTTCGGCCGGGTTCCGCCGCGCGCCGCCCGGAACTGTTGTTCGTCGCCAGCCGCACCAAATTTCGCCAAGCCGTGGTACGAGGCTTGGAGACGCCGGCTCGGATCGTTGGCACCGACTGGGGCGAACTGGCGCGCGATGGCTTCCATCGGGTGAGCAACCGCAAGATCGGTCTGGCGCATCTGGTCTGGCTCTACCAACGCCATTTTGCCGTGCTCAATATCCGTAACGAAGCCAATGTCGAGCACGGCTTGAACCAGCGTAGTTTCGAGCCGCTGGCCTGCGGCGCTCCAGTGGTAAACGACGATCTGCCCGATCTGCCGCTGTGTTTCGAGCCGGGCCGGGAAATTTTAGTGTATCGGGATCGTGAGGAACTCAACGCACTGGTGTCCCGGTTGCGGCGTGAACCCGCTTTCGGAAGCCGGGTCGCCGAGGCGGGGCGCCGACGGGTGCTGGCCGAACATACCTACGATCATCGAGTCCGGGCGATTCTCGACGATTTGCTTTGACATATTCTCTCCATGCCCGTCTCTTACAATGCACCGATCTGAATCAATCGAAAATTTTCCCCGGATTCATGATGTCGTTCGGATCGAAGACCTGCTTGATCGCCCGCAAATAGCCGATTTCGGTCTGGTCGCGGGTGTAATGCAGATACGGTTTCTTGGTCAGGCCGACGCCGTGCTCGGCGGAGATGCTGCCGCCGTGGCGTTGCAACGCCGCGAACAGGCGCTCGCTCACGGTCCCGCATTGTTTCGCAAACGTGGCGGATTCCATGTCCACTGGCTTCAGGATATTGATGTGCAGATTGCCGTCGCCGATGTGGCCGTACCATAGCACCTCGAAGCCGGGATATTCCCGCGCCAATAATTCATCAATTTCCAACAGCAGCGCCGGCACCCGCGAGATACGCACCGCGATGTCGTTCTTATAGGGCTGATGCTCGGCGATCGATTCGCTGATGTCTTCGCGCAGTCGCCACAGTTCCCTGGCTTGCGCCTCGCTTTGGCTGATGACACCGTCGGCCAGCCAACCCCGCTCGGCGCAGTGCTCGAACAGCGCCAGCGCTGCGTCGGTATGGAGTCCGTCCAGGTTTTCGAATTCGATCAATACGTAGTAGGGTGTCTCGCCGTCGAATGGGCGGTGCAGGCCCTTTTTCAGGACGTGGCGCAGCGCCAGCTCCGAGAAAAACTCGAAGGCGCTCAATTCCAGCTTGCCACGGAACAGCCCGTAAATCGCCATGATCCCGTTCAGGTCCGGCACGCCCAGCACCATCACGCTCGGTTCGCGCAAGGGGCGGGTCAATTTCAGAGTCGCTTCGACGATGATGCCCAGCGTGCCCTCGCTGCCGATGAACAGATGCCGCAGGTCATAGCCGCTGGCATTCTTGATCAACCCCCGGTTGAGATCGAGCAGGTCGCCGCGCCCGGTGACCACTTTCAGCCCCGTCACCCAGTCACGGGTCAGGCCGTAGCGCACAACCTTGATCCCGCCGGCGTTGGTGGCGATGTTGCCGCCGATCTGGCTGGAGCCTCGCGAGGCGAAATCCACCGGATAATATAAACCCTGCTCGCGGGCGAAATTCTGCACGACCTCGGTTACCGTGCCAGCCTCACAGGTCAGGCTGCGATCCACCGGGTCGAAATCCAGAATCCGGTTGAGCCGTTCCAGCGATACCACGATTTCGCCCTGGCAGGCGACCGCTGCGCCGCTCAGACCGGTGCGCCCGCCGGAGGGCACTAGCGGCAGCCGATGGTGGTTGGCGTAACGAACCAGTTGTTGAACTTGCTCGACGCTGCTCGGCAGCACCACGGCCAATGGATTGGGCGCGTACAGCCGGGTCCAGTCGCGGCCGTAACCGAGACAACAGTCGGGGTCGGTGCGGATATGGGCGGGTTCGATAAAGGCGCGGAGGCCGTCGAGCAGGGCGATGGATTCAGTGGAAGTCTGCGGAGTCATTGGTGGTTGCTTCAGGGGGAAAAGGCGGGGTTGCCAGCCTCGGCCAGAGGGATTATGTTCAACCGCATTCTATCATTGGCTAACCCGGCGCACCCATGACCAAGACCTCACTCGATAAAGGCAAGATCAAAATCCTGTTGCTGGAAGGCGTTCACGCCAGCGCCGTGGAAGCTTTTCAGGCTGACGGCTATACCTACGTCGAATCATACCCCAAGGCCCTGTCCGAGTCGTCGCTGCTGGAAGCAGTGAACGACGCCT
Organism: Candidatus Contendibacter sp.; assembly: GCA_039807425.1. Classification (GTDB taxonomy): domain Bacteria; phylum Pseudomonadota; class Gammaproteobacteria; order Competibacterales; family Competibacteraceae; genus Contendibacter. Next base: position 5,299 of record JBDHRD010000059.1, read on the forward strand.
ATTTCATCGGCATCCGCTCCGCCACCCAATTGAGCGCCCGAGTGTTCGAACGCGCTCCCCGGCTGATCGGGGTCGGCTGCTTTTGCATCGGCACCAATCAGGTGGACCTCGACGCTGCGCAGGAACGCGGCATCCCGGTATTCAACGCGCCTTTCTCCAACACTCGCAGCGTGGCTGAACTGGTGCTGGCGGAAATCATTCTCCTGCTGCGCGGAATTCCTCAACGCAACGCCAGCGCCCATCGCGGCGGTTGGGTGAAAACCGCTGCTGGCTCGCACGAGACCCGCGGCAAGTGCCTGGGCATCGTCGGTTATGGCCATATCGGCACCCAGGTCGGAGTGTTGGCCGAGGCGCTGGGCATGCGAGTGGTGTTTTACGACATCGAAACCAAACTGGTGCTGGGCAACGCACAACCGGTGCCATCGCTGGATCTGCTACTGGATGTGGCCGACGTGGTAACCCTGCACGTACCGGAAACTCCGCAAACCTGGCGAATGATTGGAGCCGAACAACTGGCGCGGATGAAACCGGGCGCGCGGTTGATCAACGCCGCCCGCGGCACGGTGGTGGATATTGACGCGTTGGTACAGGCCCTGGATGCGAAACACCTGGGTGGAGCAGCCATCGATGTGTTTCCAGTGGAGCCGAAGGCCAATGACGAGGAATTTGTCTCGCCTCTGCGCCGTTTCGATCATGTGCTGTTGACGCCCCATGTCGGTGGCAGTACCGAAGAGGCACAGCAAAATATCGGCTTGGAAGTAGCTGGTAAACTGATCAAGTACAGCAACAATGGTTCAACCGTAAGTTCGGTTAACTTTCCTGAGGTGGCGTTACCCGAACACCCCGGTAAACACCGCTTGCTACACATTCACCGCAACCAGCCCGGTGTATTGTCGCAGATCAACGCCATTTTTTCCGAACAGCAAATCAACATCGCTGGCCAATATTTGCAGACCAATCCCCGGATTGGCTACGTGGTAATTGATGTGGATGGGAACGAATATACCGAGACGCTGCAACTCAAAAAACGACTGAAAGCCGTGGCGGGCACGATTCGGACCCGAATTTTGTACTGAACTGGGTGAGTGTGACGGGGGAGCAAGCAGACCATGTCGCTGCGGGATGAATTACTGAAAGCGGGGTTGGTATCGGTGGATAAGGCTAAAAAGCTGGATTCCGATAGTCGCAAACAGGATCATCAGCGCAAAAAGAACCAGGCGCTTGCGACGGAGGCGGCGGCGCAACAGGCGGAAATACGCCACCGGGCCGAGGTGGAGGCTGCCCGTAAGCGCGAACAGGATCGGCGGCTTAGCTTGGAGCGCGACGCCGAGAAGAAACGGCGTGAATTAATCGCCCGCGCCCGTCAATTGATTGATAGCCACCGGTTGAATGATCCCCAAGCTGAAGTCTTCTACAACTTTCTTGATAGCGATGGGTGCTGGATTCGTGCTATCCGAGTGACTCCGCTGCAGCGCAAGGCGTTGGCCATGGGGCGGTTGGCGATCCTGCGCGGTGATCGTGATGAGTTTGATTTTCCGCTGGCGCCACGCGAAATCGCCATGAAATTAAAGCAATTCGCGCCTGATCGGGTGATGGTATTGCATCCCGAGACTGATGGCGCTGATACCGGGGAAGATGAGAATTTGTTTTCTTGAGGGGTAGAGCAGGCACTATTTCAATTCAAAGACCATTTTATATCATCATCTTACGAAATTATACCATCACCTATTTCCTAATCTTCTCATCCATCATGAGCCAGCTTCCACCGCAGCCGACGTATCCCTAAACCTACAGCCACAACACTACCGGGGTAGGTAGTCACGGCATTGACGGCATTGACGTCATTCATGGTAAATGACGGTTGATGGGATCCAGCCGTTCCAGCAAGCGTTGCCGATAGCGATCCTCCAGCAGCAGGTTAATCGGTTGGCGGCGGCTGGCGGCCAACCGCAGTTGTAGCAGTTCCAGACGGGCGCGAGCGCGGCTGCACTCGCCTTCAGGTAGCTGCTGCAAAAGTTGCTCGGCCTCGCGTACTTCCTTGCGCAATTGCAGCTCCGGTGGCAGAAAGCCGGCGTTCTTCAAAATCCGGTAAGCCACACGCAATTCCTCAGGAATCGCCGAGTCATCGTCCAGCCGCAACGGCTTGCCCGCACCGGGCAAATCGCGCAACTCACCTTGCTCGATGGCCTCCTGAATCCGAGCCTCGGCGATCTGATCGAGAAGATTCATGCCGGCAGATTATCCGGATTGGCTAGAGCCGGTTTGTCGGAAGCGATCACTAACCCCCGAATTTGGAGAAGTTGTAAGATAGGAAGATACCAGGAAATTTATAACAAATACGGGTGGAAAGAAACTCAATCTGGACTGGCCAAGACCAGTGCGAACACGGTTACAGCCCAAGGTTCCATTTGAAAATCGCCGCCGATCTCCAGTAGTAGTTCGCCTGCGGTCTGTTGCGGCTGGGCGGTATCAAGCAGACAGCGCCAGCCACTGGCACCGCGAACCACCGGCATCCGGAATGGGATCGCCGTCGGACTCGCGTTAAAGATCAGCAGCATCGTGTCATCGGTTTCCGGATAGCCGTCGGCGGTAAAGTACTCGCCAGCGTCGCCCGCCAACAGCAGGCCGAAACACCGAGCCTTGGGTTCCTGCCAGTGATAGTCGCTCATGGTGCCCCCACCGGGACTGACCCATTCGACATCGCGCAGTCCCGTAGTCCTGGAAACCTGCAAACCGTGCATGAAGCGCGACCGGCGCAGAACCGGGTGTTCCTGGCGCAGGTTGATTAGCCGGCGGACGAAATCAAGAAACTCTTGCTCCTTGGTGGAAAGGGCATCCCAGTCCAGCCAGTTGATGTCGTTATCCTGGCAATAGGCATTGTTGTTGCCGCGCTGGCTACGGCCAAATTCGTCACCGGCCAGCAACATCGGAGTTCCCTGGGCCAGCAGCACGGTGGCCAGCATGTTGCGACGCTGGCGCAGGCGCATTTCCTGGATGGCAGAGTCAGCCGTCGGTCCCTCGACACCATGGTTGTGACTGAAATTGGTTGGGTGACCGTCGCGGTTGTTTTCACCGTTGGCCTCATTATGGCGCTCGTTGTAACTGACGAGATCGGCCAAAGTAAAACCATCGTGGCTGGCGATGTAGTTGATCGTAGCCCACGGTCGCCGGCTATCGTGCTCGAACAGGTCACCGGAGGCCAGCAGGTTGGGCGACAGCCTGGCCAACATGCCGTCGTCGCCACGCCAGAACTGGCGCGCAGTATCGCGGAAGCGGTCGTTCCATTCGGCGGTGCCGGCCGGAAAGCCGCCAAGCTGGTAGCCGCCGGGGCCAATGTCCCAAGGTTCTGCGATGACCTTGACCCCCGAGAGGGCGGGATCCTGGCGGATCGCGTCGAAGAAACCACCGCCGCGGTCGTAACCGTGCTCCTCGCGGCCCAGGGTCACCATCAGATCGAAGCGGAAACCGTCCACATGCATCTCATTGACCCAATAACGCAAGCTATCCATCACCATCTGCAAGACCCGCGGATGCATCACGTTTAGCGTGTTACCGCAGCCGGTGTCATTGATGTAGTAACGGCGGTCGTGGGGGAGGAGCCGATAGTAGGAGAGGTTATCGATGCCCTTGAAACTGAGGGTTGGACCCATCTGGTCACCCTCGGCGGTATGGTTGTAGACCACATCCAGCAACACCTCGATACCGGCGTCGTGCAATCGCTTGATCATGGTCTTGAACTCGACCAGATCGCCACCGCTCAAATAGCGCGGTTCCGGAGCAAAAAAGCAAAGGGTATTGTAACCCCAGTAATTGCGCAGCCCACGGTCGGTCAGAAAACGGTCATCCACGAAGGCGTGGACCGGCATCAGTTCTACGGCGGTAACGCCAAGTGACTGAAGATACTTGATGATTTCAGGATGAGCGAGACCAGCGAAGGTACCGCGCAGGTGGTGGGGGACGCCTTTATGGCGCATGCTGAAACCGCGGATGTGGGTTTCATAGATCAGGGTCCGCGACCATGGGACTTCGGGTGAGCGATCGCCGTCCCAGTTAAAGCGGGTGTCCACTACTACGCATTTAAGCATGTCGCGGGCGTTGTCGCGGGTATCGAAAGACAAGTCGGCATCATGGTGGCCAACCTGATAGCCGCAATGCTCATCGCGCAGGTGCAACGTGCCATAGAACTGCCTCGCGTAGGGATCGAGCAGTAATTTGTGGTGGTTGAATCGATGCCCGATTTGTGGCTCGTAGGGTCCTGATACGCGATATCCATACAAGGCGCCCGGCCATAGTCCCGGTATGTAACCATGCCAGACTTGGTCGGTATTTTCGGCCAGCACCAGCCGCTCGATCTCCCGTTGACCGGAGGAATCGAACAAGCATAGCTCGACTTTTTCAGCATGGGCGGAAAATAGCGCGAAATTAACGCCCTTACCGTCCCAAGTGGCCCCAAGAGGATAGGGATTGCCTGGCCATACGCGAGCGCGAGCTGACATGAAGAACCTCCTAGCAAGGGCGATAAACGGAAGTAAACGGTACTAATTCTAGTCTATTTAAATAAGCAACTAGAATTTATACCATCATCTCTTTCGACTACGACAAAAGCTTCGATAGCGATACACCCGAACTGATGGTAAAAAAGGCTCATCCTCAATCTGCACATCCATTCGTCGCATACGGAAATGGCGTGGGGGATCGGGCATTACCCCTACAAACTCAGGCAGCCGCTCTCCCAAGTTCAACGGCACCAAAACTGGAAGGGGGGTTTGCATCAACCGGCGCGTTACTCCAACATGTCCAAGTTTGGCAAAAACAATATTAGCACGCAAATGCGGACAAACTGCACGAACATACACCAATGGTTCATCATCACCAATCTCAGCCAGGCGTTGCAACTCCAATCGTATCTGTGGTGTCTCGACCCGTTGTTCCAACAAGCGACGGACACTAGCCACACTGGTACGCTGAATGACCCGGCCCTGTTTAGACCAAGTGAAACCAACCTTCAGCGGACACTGTTCCAGCAAGGGAATATGCCGGTAAGCTTGTTTCAGATTTAGCCGGGCTGCCCCCATACGCCGCATCGCCTCCGCCACAGTCTCCCACCGTCGGTGCAAATCAGCCATCGCACTATTAATCCCAATTCGACCAAGAACTTTCAGCGCCAACACAGAAGCCTTGAATTCATCCTTGGCGACATTGCAAGCCAAAGCGGCATCCAAGGTAGCTGGACTGGCGCCAACGATGCCAGGGCAAGTCCATGTCTCCCGGCCATCCTGACTATCTTCATACCAAAGCGCCCGATACAACTGAACAGCCTTAAAACGCATATCCAAATTTTCGGCCAGCTCCGCCTCAGTACGCGATACCCAAGCTGGTAAAGCGCTATCCTGACGAATCGCAGTACATAAATTATTCAGTCGGTCAAGCAGCGTCTCAAAACTGGCCAACAGAGTAATTCTTACAGCAACCAGCGAGTTATTAAGGGTTTTCTCCATAATTTACTCCATCAGGAATCAGTACCACACCCGTTAATGGAGGTAAATCAATAGCTATCGAGCAAGGGTACCCTTGATGTGGGACTAAATCCGTATGTAATTTATTATTTACCATACCACCACCACCATAGATCTTGGCATCAGAGTTAAAAATTTCTCGATAAGATCCCGATATCGGTACACCTACCCGATAACCTGATCGCGCCACGGCTGAAAAATTAAGTGCTGTCAAAACAGGAATACCCCTATCGCTACAGCGCAAATATACTATAACCGAACGTGCGGCATCATGACAATCCAGCCATTCAAAACCCTTCTGAGCAAAATCAAAATCATACAAACTCGCCATTGATTGATAGAGAGTATTAAGATCACGAATCAGTATTTGTATTCCTCGATGTTCTGGTCTATTTAACAGTTCCCAATCAAGAGCCTTAGAATAATTCCATTCCCGCTCCTGTGCAATCTCATTACCCATAAATAGAAATTTCTTACCTGGATAAGTCCACATATAAAGATAAAGCAGACGCAAATTGGCAAAGCGTTGATGGTAATCCCCGGGCATCTTGGAGAGTAATGAACCCTTACCATGAACTACTTCATCGTGGGATAGTGGGAGCATGAAATTTTCAGTGAAAGCATAGAGCAAGCTGAAGGTTAAAAGGTCATGGTGATGGCGACGCAAGGCTGGATCACAGGCTAAATATTCCAAAATATCGTGCATCCACCCCATATTCCACTTCATGCTAAATCCCAAGCCACCGGTCCAGGATGGCCTGGTGACCAGCGGCCAGGCGGTAGACTCCTCAGCGATCATCAGTACTCCTGGATAGCGGTGATGAATCACATCGTTAAGTTCACGCAGAAATGAGACTGCCTCCAGATTCTCGTTACCACCAAAGGGATTAGGCGTCCACTCACCCGATTCACGAGCGTAGTCCAGATACAACATCGACGCGACTGCATCGACCCTTAAACCGTCAAGATGGCACTCCTCCAGCCAGAAACAGGCGCTAGCCAGCAGGAAATTCTTCACCTGATTACGGCTATAGTCGAACGCCAGCGTACCCCACCCCCGTTGCTCGCGGCGATCCGGATCCCCGTGTTCATAAAGATAGGTACCATCAAATCGAGCCAAGCCGTGCGCATCCTTGGGAAAATGTCCAGGCACCCAATCCAGAATGACGCCAAGACCCGCCTGATGGCAATAATCCACGAACCAGCGGAAGCTACGCGGATCACCGTGGCGACTAGTCGGAGCGAAATATCCGGTGGGTTGATAGCCCCAAGAAGCATCCAAGGGATGTTCGGTGATCGGCATCAACTCAATATGGGTGAAGCCAAGCGAACTGACATACGCTACCAAGCGCCTTGCCAGTTCCTCATAACTCAGATAATCGCCACATTCGTTGCGTTGCCAAGAGCCCAAGTGGACTTCATAAATCGCCAATGGAGCCTGAATCCAGTTCTGACGCTGGCGCCTCGCCATCCAAGCCGCATCGCGCCACGGGTAGGGAACATTCTCCACAACCAGGGCGGCATGGGCCGGACGCTGCTCGAACCAATGGCCGTAGGGATCTGTTTTGCGTAACCGCTCGTCGGTTTCCCGAGCTTGGACTTCGAACTGGTAACACCCGCCCGCACTCACCTCGGGTACAAATAGTTCCCACACGCCGCCACGATGGCGCAGGGGATGGCTTAGGCCATTCCAGTGATTGAAGTCACCCAGCACACTGACTTGGCTAGCATTCGGCGCCCAGACCGCGAATAGTACGCCGGCAATGCCGTCCACTACTCGCGGATGCCCACCCAGAATCCGGTAGGTGTGCAAATGGCGGCCTTCGTTGAACAGACGCAGGTCATAGAGACTGATCTGGGGAAGAAAGCTGTAAGGATCGTAAACGACCTGCTTACAGCCAGCGGCATCGGTCCAAACCAAGCGATAATGAATCGGTAATGCATCAGCAGCGCCACGCCATTCGAACAAGTCAGTATCCGCAAGTCGCTGCAATGGCTGATTAACGTCAAATAACCACACTTCTCGAGCGCCTGGCAAAAAAGCTCGAATGATTAATTGGTTACCAAAGGCATGACGACCCAGTACCGTGAATGGGTCAGGATGCGAACCAGCAGTCAGCAGGGCAGCGTCAACCAGGGTCCGGTCCACGGCAGGCACATCCAAACTCTGATAATGGTCGCTATCGTCAGGGTACATCATCGAAATCGTGGGAGAAGGTAATCCGTTCGCTCGGTCGTTTTTCGGTTATGCTGGCCAAGATACCGTTAATTATGGTCGATAACCACTTTCAAAACCGACTATGCTTAAAAATCTCCAGCAACCGTTCGCAGCACACGATTAATCCGATTAACGGTTTGCACACACAGCGTACCGTACTGTAACAGTGCTATAGCAGTGCTGTAGATTCAAAACTAAAGTAATATAGCAGAGAGGGACGTTAAACGCATGAGCGCCGCCATCACCTCACGTTTCGTCAGCCGCCTGACCCGAGAGACACTTGCGCTGATTCTGGCGGGCGGGCGCGGCAGCCGACTCAAGCAACTCACGTTGTGGCGTGCCAAGCCAGCTACGCCTTTCGGCGGCAAGTACCGGATCATCGATTTTCCACTGTCCAACTGCATCAACTCGGGCATCCGGCGGGTTTGCGTACTAACCCAGTACAAAGCACATTCCCTGATCCAACACATCCAGCGTGGCTGGGGTTTCCTGCGTGGCGAATTTGGCGAATTCGTGGAACTGCTACCGGCCCAGCAACGGATCGACGAAACCTCGTGGTACAAGGGCACGGCCGATGCCGTCTACCAGAATTTAGACATTATCCGTCACCATGCTCCTGATTATGTGCTGATTTTGGCGGGTGACCATATTTACAAGATGGACTACGGCCCGATGCTTGCCCTCCACGTGGAGAGCAAAGCTGACATCACAGTTGGTAGCGTCGAGGTACCGTATGAACGGGCGCATGAGTTCGGCGTGCTGACGGTGAATGAGCGCAACGAAGTGATCCGTTTTATGGAAAAGCCACAAACACCGGAAACCTTGCCAGGGCGGGAGGGTATCGCGCTCGCTTCGATGGGGATTTATGTGTTCAATACCCAATTCCTGTATGAGCAATTAATCGAAGATGCCGAGGATCCTGGCTCCAACCATGATTTTGGTAAGGATTTGCTACCGCGCCTCCTGAACCGGCATCGGGTGGTGGCCTACCCGTTTCGCGATGTACAAACCAAGGCACAGAGCTACTGGCGTGACGTGGGAACCGTGGATGCATTCTGGGAAGCCAACATGGAACTGGTAGGCGTGGACCCGGAGTTGAATCTATACGACGAACATTGGCCCATCTGGACTTATCAGGAACAGTTGCCACCCGCCAAGTTTGTTTTTGACGACGACGGGCGCCGGGGCATGGCAGTAGATTCCATGATAGCGGATGGTTGCATCATTTCCGGTGGTTACGTCAACCATTCGCTGCTATTTCCACAGGTGCAGGTGCATTCCTTTGTGCAATTACGGGATGCCGTGGTGCTGCCGGAGGTCGACATCGGTCGCTATTGTCATCTTGGCAAAGTCATCATCGACCGGGGTTGTGTTATTCCACCCGGTACAGTGGTCGGCGAAAATGCCGAGGAAGATGCACGGCGGTTTTATCGGACCGAGAAAGGAGTGGTGCTGATCACGCGCGAGATGCTAGGGCAGGAGTTACATCGGGTTCGTTAATACAGCAGGATTTCACGCTCCCCAAACTCTAAATCCCTGTTTCGTCTTTTAGATTAAAAATCAAGGAGTTAATCATAATGAGCACAAGTTTGCCACTCGACCGCCGGCGCGCGGGATTGCTGCTGCATCCAACCTCGCTGCCCGGCGGCCATGGCAACGGCGATCTGGGGTCGGACGCCTATCGATTCGTCGATTTCATGACGGCCTGCGGGTTCACGGTTTGGCAGACGCTGCCGCTGGGACCAACGCATGATGATTTATCACCCTATGCCGCGCAATCAGTTCATGCCGGCAATCCCCGATTGATTGCGCTGGAACCGCTGATCGAGGCGGGTTGGTTGCAACCCGATGAAGGACCGAAAGCAGACGAGTCAGGCTGGGCTTATCGCCAGCGGCGGTTAATCGAGGCCCGGCGCGGATTCCAGGAACGGGGTGGAGCGGAACACAGAGCCTATAAAGCGTTTCAACACCAACATCGGCGCTGGCTGGATGATTACACCTTATATCAGGCGATTCGCGCGGCGCAGGGGGAGGAGGCCTGGTTCGACTGGCCACAGGAGTTACGCGACCGCCAGCCCGAAGCGCTGAACGCGGCGTGGCGGCAATACGCTCAAGCCGTCGCTCAATGCCAGTTCGAACAGTTTCTGTTTTATCAGCAGTGGACCGCACTCAAGCGTTACGCCAACGAGCGCGGCATTTTAATCTTTGGCGACATCCCGCTGTTCGTGGGTTACGACAGCGCGGATGTATGGTCGCAGCGTGATTGTTTCCTGCTGGATGATGAGGGGCGGCGGCAGGTGGTCGCCGGGGTGCCACCCGATTATTTCTCCGCCACCGGCCAGTTATGGGGCAATCCACACTATGCCTGGGAGCGGATGCGCGCTGACGGATTTCAATGGTGGAAGGAGCGGATTCGCACCCAGTTGACCCAGTTCGATCTGTTGCGGATCGATCATTTCCGGGGACTGGAAGCGTATTGGGAAATTCCGGCTAGCGCGGAAACTGCGGTAGCGGGCCAATGGCGACGGGCGCCTGGCGACGAACTCTTTCGGGCGCTGCGGGCCGAGTTCGGCAATTTGCCGCTGGTAGCCGAGGATTTGGGCATCATCACCCCTGCAGTCGAGGCGTTGCGCGACGCCCACGGTCTACCGGGTATGAAGGTGCTACATTTCGCCTTTGGCGGCGAGGCCGACAATCCGTACTTGCCCCACAATCACGTACTCAATGCGGTGGTGTATACCGGCACACACGACAACAATACGACACTGGGCTGGTTCCAGGAAGTGGACGCGCGAATCCGCGCCCATCTGTTCGATTACCTGGGCGGCGGACCGGAACGGATGCCCGAGTTGCTGGTCCGGGCGGCGTTCGCTTCGGTGGCGCGCTTGTCGATCGTGCCGATGCAGGATGTGCTCGAATTGGGCGGCACGGACCGGATGAACCAGCCGGGCGTCGCCGAGGGCAATTGGCGCTGGCGATTCCACTGGGAGCAGGTCAGACCGCAAACGGCAAGTCATTACCGGCATTTGCTGGAACTGTACGGGCGGGTATAGATGCGCATTGAAGCCGACCTGAAACTGGGTTTTAAGGACGTTCTTATCCGTCCCAAGCGCTCGACGTTGAGCAGTCGCGCGCAGGTACGACTGGAACGGACCTTCAAATTCCGTCACGGCGGGCGACCCTGGACCGGGATTCCCATCATGGCCGCCAACATGGATACCGTCGGCACCTTCGCGATGGCGGCGGTGCTAGCCCGGCATAGTTTGTTCACGGCGATCCATAAGCATTATTCGCTGGAGGCGTGGGATGAATTCGTCACCGCCCTGCGCGCCGACGATCATCTGGACTGGCTGGCGCACGTGGCGGTCAGCACCGGGATTCTGGAGGCTGATCTCGAC
>JBDHRD010000060.1:0-16082 GCA_039807425.1 Candidatus Contendibacter sp.
TGCACGCCGATTCAGGCCGCCACCCTGCCGCTGGCGCTCAAAGGCCAGGATATCGCCGGTCAGGCCCAGACCGGCACTGGCAAAACCGCCGCTTTTCTGCTCGCCACCTTGCATCACCTGATGGAAACCCCGGCTGCCGCGGACGCGGTCGGTCCCTGGGCCGTCGTCATCGCCCCGACCCGTGAACTGGCGGTGCAAATCCACCGCGACGCCGAGTTGCTCGGCCGCTATACCGGTCTCAAATGTGTCGTCGTGTTCGGCGGCGCCGGCTACGACGCCCAGCGTCGCCAGCTCGAAGCCGGGGTGGATGTGCTGATCGGCACCCCCGGCCGCCTGATCGACTATTACAAACAGGGGGTCTACAAGCTCAACCACATCGAGGTGGTGGTGTTGGACGAGGCCGACCGCATGTTCGATCTGGGCTTCATCGCCGACATCCGCTACCTGCTGCGCAAGATGCCCGCGCCCGACCAGCGCATCAACATGCTGTTCTCGGCCACCCTGAGCAACCGGGTCATGGAACTGGCTTACGAGCACATGAATAATCCCCAAGTCATCCGGATCGAGGCCGAGCACGTGACCGCCGACAAGGTCCGCCAGGCGCTGTATCACGTCTCCGCTCACGATAAGATCGCGCTGCTGCTGGGGGTGCTGCGCCAGCAGGAACCCAAGCGCATCATGGTGTTCGTCAACACGAAGCGAGCGGCCGATCGGGTCACGGGCTATCTGCTCGGCAACGGCCACGAGGCCGGGGTGCTGTCGGGCGATATCCCCCAGCCCAAGCGGCTCAAGCTGCTGGAAGCGTTCCAGCGCGGCGACCTGCCCGTTCTGGTAGCGACCGACGTGGCGGCGCGCGGCCTACACATTCCGGACGTCACCCACGTCATCAACTTCGATCTGCCGCAGGATCGGGAGGATTACGTTCATCGGATCGGCCGCACCGCCCGCATCGGCGCCAGCGGCGACGCCATCAGCTTCGCCTGCGAGGAGTACGTCTACTCGCTGCCGGATATCGAGGACTTTATCGGCCAGAAGATTCCGGTGCTACCGATCACCGAGGGCCTGCTGGTGGAATACAAGCCACCCCGGCGGATGGAACGGCATCGGCCGCCGCTGGCGGGCGGCGAGCGCGGTCGTGGGCGCGGTCGCGCGCCGCACCGACGCACGCCGCACCGGGCCTGAGCGGCGTCCGTGGGAACGGGGCGACCATGACAGCTTCCTGGTCTGGCAAGGCCAGCGTAGCCAGCGGCCATCCGCGGGTGACCGAGGCGGCTTGCGATATTCTGCGTGCTGGCGGCAACGCCTTTGATGCGGTGGTGGCGGCCGGGTTCGCCGGCGCCGTGGCCGAGCCGGCGCTGACCAGTTTGGGCGGCGGCGGTTTCCTGCTGGCCCGCACCGCCCAGGGTCAGACGACGCTGTTCGATTTTTTCGTGGATACGCCGGGGCGGGGTTTGCGAACCACCGAGTTGGAACCGCACTTCCTGCCGGTGACGGTGCGCTTTCCCGCCAGCGAACAGATTTTCAATGTTGGGCTGGGATCAGTGGCGACACCCGGCGTGCTGCGCGGTTATTTGCACGTTCACCGCCGACTGGGTCGCTTGCCGTTGCGAGAGGTGCTGACACCGGCCATCGACCTGGCTCGTGCGGGCGTGATGATCAGCCATAAACAAGCCTATTTTCTCGACCTGCTGACGCCGATCATGACTCTGACCGCCGCCGGCCGGGCGCTGTTCGAGCCGGACGGCCGCTATCTGGATGAAGGCGACGTGCAGCGCAATCCGGACCTGGCAACGTTTCTCGAGACGCTGCCCTTGGATGGCGAGCGGGAATTTTACGAGGGTGAACTGGCCCGGCGCATCGCGGCGGACATGCACGAAGGCGGCGGGTTGTTGACGGCGACCGATCTGGCCGCCTGCCGGGTGATCGAACGAGAACCACTATCCGTCAATTATCGTGGCGGTCGGCTGTTGACCAACCCATCGCCCTCGTTTGGCGGTTCGCTGGTCGCCCTGTCGCTGCGCCTGCTGGAAGCGAGGGAAGTCGCCCCGCTCGGATTCGGGTCGCCGGCCCATCTGGCGCTGCTGATCGCGGTGATGAAGGAAGTGGACCGCCGCCGCGCGGAGGGGTATCTGAGTCCCACCGACTTGGGTCAGCCGGGGCTGGCCGAAAGCCAGGAACGGGTGCGCCTCGCTTCTGGCGGCACCACCCACATCAGCGTGTGCGATGCCGAGGGCAACGCCGCCAGCATGACCACCTCCAACGGCGAGGGTTCCGGCTATTTCGCGCCCGATACCGGCATCATGCTCAACAACATGATGGGCGAAGACGATTTGCATCCCGAAGGCTTCCACGTCAGCCCGCCGGGGCTGCGGGTGGCCTCGATGATGGCGCCGTCGCTGCTGCTGGCCGGCGATTCGGTGCGATTGGCGCTGGGCAGCGGCGGCAGCAAGCGCATCCGCAGCGCCCTGCTGCAAGTGATCAGCAACACCGTGGATTTTGGCATGAGCCTTCGGGATGCCGTCGAAGCGCCGCGCCTGCACTGGGATGGCCAGAGCGCCCAGGTCGAGCCGGGCTTCGCCGAGACGGCGCTGGCGGCCCTGAGCGGGCGGTGGCCGTTCAATCGCTGGCCAACGCATGATCTGTACTTTGGCGGCGTCCATGTGGCGGCACCGGGCGGTGAAGGCGCCGGCGATCCACGGCGCGGCGGTCATGCGGCGGCGGTCGAGAGGTGAGGCGCAAGACGCAAGACGCAAGACGCAAGACGCAAGACGCAAGACGCAAGACGCAAGACGCAAGACGCAAGGCACAAGGCACAAGGCACAAGGCACAAGGCACAAGGCACAAGGCACAAGGCAAAAAATATGACATTGGAAGACCGTCCCCCAACTGGGGTTCATCTAGACGAGTTTGGGGCTGAACCGTTGTTGGAAGTTCCTTTTTGGGTGCGAGGGCTGATTTTCGATTGCGACGGTACTCTGGTCGATACGCTGCCCTTGCACTACATGGCCTGGGAGGAAACGTTCGCGGCCTTGGGGCTGGCTTGTCCGCTGGAGTTTCTGATCCAGCACAACGGTAAACCGACCGACCAGATCGTGGCCCTGTATAACGCGGAGTTCGACCAGAATATCGATGTCCACCAGTTCACGGTAACCAAGGAACAACGGACTTACGTCCTGCTGGAACAGACGCGTCCCCTGGAACTGGTGGCGACGCTGGCGCGGCGGTATCGCGGCCGCCTGCCGATGGCGGTAGTGTCGGGCAGCAATCGTCCCAACGTGGAGCGGGCGCTGCGAGCGGCCGGGCTGCGCGATCTGTTTCCAGTGGTGCTCACCGCCGACGACGGTCTGCCGTCCAAACCGGCGCCGGATCTGTTTTTGGAAGCAGCACGGCAGTTGGGTGTGGAACCTGCGCTCTGTCAAGCATTCGAGGACGCTGATGCGGGACTGGAAGCGATCCGCCGAGCCGGAATGCTGGCGACGGACGTGCGGCCGTTCGGCGGTGGGTATCGGTCGCAGGCATTGGCCCGTTGATTTTTAAACAGCCGCAATCCCGCTCAGGCGCAACAGCGGCTCGATCTTCGGCTCCCGACCCCGGAATGCGACGAAACTGGCCAGCGCCGGGCGCGAACCGCCTACTTCCAGAACGTTCTCCCGGAATCGCGCGCCGGTCGCGGCGTCGAAAATCCCACTCTCCTCGAAGGCGCTAAAAGCGTCCGCCGACAACACTTCCGCCCACTTGTAGCTGTAGTAACCTGCCGCGTAGCCGCCGGCGAAGATGTGGGTGAACGCATTGGCGAAACGGTTGTAAGGCGGCGGGAGGATGACCGCCACCTGGCGACGCACTTCGTCCAGCACTTCCAGCACCCGCCCGCCGCGCGCCGGGTCGTAATCTCGATGCAGCCGGAAGTCGAACAGCCCGAATTCCAGTTGCCGCACCATGAGAATCCCGGCCTGAAAATGCTTGGCCGCCAGCATTCGTTGATAGAGTTCGTCCGGCAGCGGCTCACCGGTTTGGTAGTGTCCGGCCAGCAGGTCCAGCGCCTCCCGCGACCAGCACCAGTTTTCCAGAAACTGGCTCGGCAGTTCCACCGCGTCCCATTCCACGCCGTGAATACCGGCCACCGGCAGGTAATCCACCGTGGTCAGCAGGTGGTGCAGGCCGTGGCCGAACTCGTGGAACAGCGTCAGCACTTCGTTGTGGGTCAACAGAGCCGGATCGTCGCCCACCGGCGGGGTGAAATTGCCCACCAGATAAGCCGCCGGCAACCGCACCGCGTCGGTCAGCCGCCGCCGCCCCAGGCAGCCGTCCATCCACGCCCCGCCGCGCTTGTGGGGACGGGCATACACATCCAGATAAAACCGTCCGCGCCGCGTACCCGCCGCGTCAACGATTTCGTAAACTCGCACGTCGGGATGCCAAACCTCCACGCCGTCCACGGGGTGAATGGTGACGCCGAACAGGCGTTCCGCCACTGCGAACAATCCCGCCAAGACCCGGGGCAGCGGGAAGTAGGGCCGCAATTCCTCCTGCGACAACTGATAGCGATGTTGGCGCAGTTTCTCCGCGTAATAGCCGATGTCCCAGGCTTGCAGGTCATCCACTCCGAACTGGTCGCGGGCGAAGGCGCGCAATTCGTCCAATTCCCGTTGCGCCTGGGGCCGGGCGCGGTCGGCGAGATCGGCGAGGAATTCCAGTACCTGGTCCGGCGCGTCGGCCATCTTGGTGGCCAGCGAATATTCGGTGTAGTCGTGAAAGCCGAGTAACCGGGCCAGTTCGTGGCGCAGGGCCAGAATCCATCCCATCACCGGCCCATTGTCCCACTGGTCGCCGTTCGGTCCCTGGTCGGAGGCGCGGGTGCAATAGGCGTTGTACAACTCCTGTCGCAATTGGCGGTCGTCGGCGTAGTTCAGCACCGGCAGGTAGGACGGCAGTTCGAGCGTCAACAGCCAGCCGTCCAACCCTCGTTGTTGCGCGGTCTGGCGGGCCAGCGCCCGCGCCGAGTCCGGCAGCCCGGCCAGCAGCGTTTCGTTGGTCAGAGGCTTCGTCCATCCTTGGGTGGCGTCCAGCACGTTTTCCGAGAATTTGGCGCCGAGTTGCGCCAGTTCCTGCTGAATGTCCCTGTAGCGGGCCTGCTGTTCCGGCGGCAGGGCGATGCCAGACAAGCGGAAATCGCGCAGGGCGTCGGTGATGACCTTGCGCTGCGCCGGATCGAGGTGGGCGTACTCGGTTCCATCGGCGATTTGTTGGTAGGCGCGATACAGGCTTTGATGCTGGCCCAGTTCGCTGTAATAGGCGCTGAGCTTGGGCAGGCAGGCGTTATAGGCGGCGCGCAACGCCTCGGAATCACAGACCGAGTGGAGATGGTTGACCGGCGACCATGCCTTGTTCAGCCGATCCTCCAGTTCCTCCAGTGGGCGAAGCAGGTTATCCCAGGTATAAACAGCGTTCGCCGCCAGTAACCTTTCGATTTCGGCACGATTTTCAGCCAGCAGATAATCGATGGCCGATTCGACGTGTTTCGGCTGGATGGCGGCGAAGGAAGGCAGGTCGGCAGTGGTCAATAACGGATTGGCCATGGCGGTCTCAGGATCAGCAATCATTGGCAAAGCTCGGTAGTGGAAACCGATTATTATCACCCCATGTCAATCCAGTAGTTCGGGTTCTTCGACGGTTTCTGTGGAGGCCGGGCAGGTTGGAGGTTCACCCAAGCGAATCTTTTAATTACAGATTAGGTAAACCCCCGGCTCTGCCGGGGTGACAGTAGCAGTTTGACAATTCCGGGAGTCCACCAGGAGACTCCATGTCGTGAGCCGCCAAAGCACACGATGAGGGAGAATCCTGATGGACAGACCAGTAAGCCTAAGCCACACCAGTTGGGGGTGCAAATATCATGTGGTGTTTATCCCGAAGGGTCGTCGCCGGATGCTCTACGCGCAGCTAAGTCGGCATCTGGGAGAGGTGCTTCACCATCTGGCCCGGCAGAAGGAGAGCCCGATTGAGGAAGGCCATTTGTTGCCAGATCATGCACCTATGTTGATCGCCATCCCGCCGAAGCATGCGGGATCCAAGGTAATCGGATTTATCAAAGGGAAAAGCGCGATCCATCTGGCGCGGGTGGATGGGGAGGGTCGGCGCAATTTCACGGGGCAGCACTTTTGGGCGCGGGGTTACTTCGTCTCGACCGACGGTCGAGACGAAACAGTGATTCGTGGCTACATGCGTCGGCAGGAAGAGGAGGATCGCCGGTTGGATCAACTCAATTTTGACCCGGATGAACCCCCTTCAGGGAGTGCCCGCCAGGAGGGCCACGTTAGCGACCCCGATTAGCCGCTTTGAGCGGCTCATGAACGAAAACCCCCGGTTCTGCCAAGGGTATGGTTGCTTGGTTACGATAGAACGTCAACACAGCCTCGCATGGTAGCATATTGATCAATATAGTCCTCTAACGAACACTTTTCCTGTTTTCATCATGGTTAACCTTGCTGAATCATTCCCCACCACCGACGGCGTCGAACAGGCGCCGCTGAAAACCTTCACCGAAAAGGCGTACCTGGACTATTCCATGTACGTCATCCTCGACCGGGCCCTGCCGCACATCGGCGACGGCTTGAAACCGGTGCAACGCCGCATCGTCTACGCCATGTCCGAGCTGGGCCTGAACGCCGGCGCCAAGCACAAGAAATCCGCCCGCACGGTCGGCGATGTCTTGGGGAAGTATCACCCGCACGGCGATCTGGCTTGCTACGAAGCCATGGTGCTGATGGCCCAGCCGTTCTCCTACCGTTATCCGCTGGTGGACGGGCAGGGCAACTGGGGTTCGCCGGACGATCCCAAATCCTTCGCCGCCATGCGCTACACCGAAGCGCGGCTGTCGCCGTTCGCGCAGGTGCTGCTGGCGGAACTTGGGCAGGGCACGGTGGACTGGACCCCCAATTTCGACGGCACGCTGGAGGAGCCAGTGCTGCTGCCGGCCCGGTTGCCGAACGTGCTGCTGAACGGCGCCACCGGCATCGCGGTCGGCATGGCCACCGACATCCCGCCGCATCATCTCGGCGAAGTCGCCGCCGCCTGCGTCCACCTGTTGGACCATCCCGAGTGCGAAGTGGACGCGCTGAGCGAGTTCGTGCCCGCGCCGGATTTTCCCGGCGGTGCGGAAATCATCACCCCGCGCGATGAGTTGCGCCGGCTGTACCAGACCGGCAATGGCGCGGTGCGGCTGCGCGCCCGCTTCGAGCGGGAAAACGGCGACGTGATCATCACCGCCCTGCCGCATCAGGTGTCCGGGGCGCGGCTCATGGAACAGATTGCCGCGCAGATGCGGGACAAAAAGCTGCCAATGGTCGAGGACTTGCGCGACGAGTCCGACCACGAGAACCCGACCCGGCTGGTGCTGGCGCTGCGGTCCAATCGGGTGGACGTGGATTTATTGATGGATCACTTGTTCGCCACCACCGACCTGGAGAAAAGTTACCGGGTTAACCTGAACATGATCGGCCTGGACGGTCGGCCTCAAGTCAAGAATCTCAAGCAGATTCTGGAAGAATGGTTGCAATACCGCGTCGCTACGGTGCGGCGGCGGCTGGAATACCGGTTGCGTCAGGTCGAACAGCGCTTGCATATCCTGGACGGTTTGTTGGTCGCCTATCTGAATCTGGACGAGGTGATCCGCATTCTCCGCACCGAAGACAAGCCCAAGCCGGTGTTGATGGCGCGCTTTCAACTGTCCGATGCTCAGGCCGAGGCGATTCTGGAAACCAAGCTGCGCCATCTAGCCCGGCTGGAGGAGATGAAACTGCGTGGGGAACAGGATGAATTGGGCCAGGAACAAGAGCAACTACAGCAGTTGCTCGGTTCGGAAAGGCGGTTGAAGGTACTGATCCGCAAGGAGATTCAGGACGACGCCAAGCGCTGCGCCGAACCCCGGCGCTGCCCGCTGGTAGAGCGGCGTCCGGCTCAGGCGCTGGATGAAACCAGCCTGACGCCGAGCGAACCGATGGTGGTGGTGCTCTCGCAAAAAGGCTGGGTACGGGCCGCCAAGGGGCGCGAAATCGCCGCCGAGGCGCTGAACTACAAATCTGGTGACGGTTTTCTGGCCCAGGCGCAGGGCCGCAGCAATCAATCCGCGGTATTTCTGGATACCACTGGCCGGACTTATACGCTGCCGGTGGCGGGACTGGCTTCGGCGCGCGGCTACGGCGAGCCACTGACCGGCAAGCTCGGTCCGCCCGATGGAGCCAGTTTTATCAGTGTGTTGCTGGGCAATCCCGAGGATCTTTACCTGTTGGCGACCGACGCCGGCTACGGTTTTATCTGCGCCTTCGACGATCTGCTGAGCCGTAACAAGGCTGGCAAGCTGGTGCTGACCGTGCCGGACGAAGCGTGCATCCTGCCGCCCTTGCCAATCGCGGGGCTGGAAACCGACCGGCTGGCGGCGGTGGGCAGTGGTGGTCGGCTGTTGCTATTCCCAGTCAAGGACCTGCCGCGCTTGCCCAAGGGCAAGGGCAACAAGATTCTCGATCTGCCGGGCGAGGAGCGGTTGGTCACCCTGACCTTCGTCCCGCCGGGCCGGGGTATCGTGCTCACCGCCGGCAAGCGGGATTTGAAGCTCAAACCTACCGATCTGGAAAATTACGCGGGGGAGCGGGGCCGCCGGGGCAAGCCGTTGCCGCGCGGATTCCAGCGGGTCGAGCGGGCCACCGTGGCCGAGTGAATTCATTTTCCGCGCCTTCCGGGTTTTCCGTGGACCGCTTTGGGGAGGCGCGGTTGGCTGTGGTCGAGTGAGTCCGCCGCCACCATAGCCGATAGCCCAGCAGTGTCGCCAAGACTCCACCGTAAACCAGCGGTTCGGTGAGGTCGGCCTTGACCAGCCACCCATAGTGCAACACGCCGAGCACGCCAATCGGATAAACCAACCGGTGCAACCGCTGCCAGTTTCGTCCCAGCCGCTTGATCATCCCGCCGGTGGACGTGGCCGCCAACGGGATCAGCAGCAGCCAGCCGGCGAATCCCACCGTGATGTAGGGCCGCTTGGCGATATCCGCGATGATGGCTCGCCAGTCGAAAAACTGGTCGAAAATCAGGTAAACGCCAAAATGCAGGCAAACGTAGAAGAACGCGAACAGCCCTAGCATCCGCCGGAACCGCTGCAACCCGTTCCAGCCAGTCAGCCGCCGCAGGGGCGTCACCGCCAGGGTCAACAATAGAAAACGCAAACTCCAGTCGCCGGTGTGGTGGCTAAGCGTCTCGACCGGGTTGGCGCCCAACTGGTTTTGCCAGCCCAACCAGATCACCCAGACCAGCGGCAACAGGCAAGCGGCGAACACGACAGGTTTGCCCAATCGCAAGATCAAACGAGGGGGGCGCGGCGGCATCGGAATGGGGGCAAGGGTTCGGGAGAAAGATCGGTTTCTCTGGTTATCGGAACCTTCACACCCGGAAAGTTCCACGTCGATCCCACCAGCGCGGGCACAAAAAAGCCGGGGTTCGTGGCCCCGGCCAATAACCACCAAAGGAAGGTATGGAGAAGAACAACATCCAAATGATGTCTGCCGCATAGAATAAGCGATTTTGTTGCGGTGCGTCAAGTTGCTGCGCAACAAAAAAGCCGAGGCTGCTTAGCTGCCTCGGCAAAGAACCACCAAAGGAGGATCATTTCAATCCACGCCCACCAATTACAGTGGGTGAATCGAACAACATTCAAGATGAATGCTGCATTGCAGTATAAAGTTCATATTGCACTGCGTCAAGCAGTTTTTGAAAATTTCTTGCATAAAACGGGTAATGCTTTATGCAAACTGGTTTCTAAACTACGTTCAAAACTTCAAAACCCCGTTTGAAAGCCCCCCGCGCCGACTTTGGGTCGTTTTTCAACCATGTCGCAACACGAGCTTGCCCAGTTGTTCGGCGGCCAACAGCCGCTGGTGGGCGGCGACCGCCTCGTCGAAAGCGAATATCTGATCCAGTACCGGTTCGATGCGGTGGATTTCGACAAAACGCAGCATGGCGGCGAATTCGGCGGGCGAGCCCATGGTGGAGCCGACGATGCGCGCCTGCCGGAAGAACAGCTTGGCCATCTCCAGCCCTGTCGGCGGATTGCCCGCCGTCGCACCGTAGACCACCAGCCGCCCGCCCGGTCGGAGCGCCGAAAAACAGCCGGGAAAAGCGGGTCCGCCGGTGCCATCCACCACGACATCCACCCCGCCGGTCAGCGCGGTCAGTCGCTTGGCCCAGTCGCTTTCCCGATAGTTGACTCCGCCTGCCGCGCCCATGCATTGGGCCTGCTCCAGTTTGGCGTCGCTGCCACTGGTGACGAACACCCGCGCACCCAGCGCCACCGCCCACTTCAGCGCGAATGTCGCCACGCCACCGCCGATACCGGTGACCAGCACCGTTTCTCCGGCTTGCGCGGCGCCTTGCGTCATCAGCGCCCGCCAGGAGGTCAGACCGGCCAGCGGAATCGCCGCCATCTGCTCCCAACTCAAGTGCGCCGGTTTGGGAAAGACGTGACCGACGGGAACGCAGATGTACTCGGCGAACGTGCCAGGGTCCGGCATCCCCAGCACCCGAAAAGTCGGGGTGGGAAAGCGGGGATTATCGCCCCAGTCGTAGGCGGGATACACGACGACTTCCTGGCCGAGGGAGTCGGCCGGCGCTTCGGGGCCGAGTTTATCCACCACGCCAGCACCATCCGAACCCAGGATGCACGGGAGGCGAATGGCGGGATATTGACCGAGGGTAATCCAGACATCGCGGCGGTTGAGCGCCGAGGCGTGTAGGCGCACTCGAACCTGCCCCGGACCCGGTTCTGGATCGGGGGCTTCAGCGATGCGTAATTGTTCGGGGCCGCCGATTTGGTCGAGGATGAGAGCTTTCATCGAAACTCCTTGTTGGCGCGGGTGATTCAAACGGGTAAAACGGATTCATCGGTCACGCTGGCCGCCAGTTCGGCGAACAGGCGCAAGGTTTCCTCGGCTTCGGCCACGTTCAGGCGTTCGAGGGCGTAGCCAACGTGGACGATGACGTAATCACCCACCGCCACCTCATCCAGCAGGGCGGTGGAAATGGACTTACGGATGCCGCCCACTTCCACCACGGCGGTTTCGGTGTCCGAGAGAGCGATGACTTGCGCGGGAATGGCGAGACACATGGGGAAAGCCTTAAGGTCAAGGGGGTAACTTCAAAGGGCAACCTGCATCGCGGTCCATGCCTGCCCTAAGCTTAGACCACCATCGTTGGGCGGCGCCTGGCTGGCCTCATAAATCTGCAAACCGTTTTGCTCCAATCGTTCGCGCAACGCAATGCTCAGCAACCGATTGAGAAAACAGCCGCCACCCAGGGTGATGTCGGCCACGGCTTCCCACCGCGCGGCTTGGACGACCCAATCCGCCAGCGCCAGCGCTAGCGTGGCGTGAAACCGGGCCGCCCCCGAGGCCGGTTCGGTGGCGTGATCAGCCAGCCAGGCCAGCAGAGGCAGCAGGTCGAGTTGGCCGTCTACCGTCAAACGATAGCCGTCGGCGAGCGGTTCAGCGGGGCCGTGGGTCGCAGCGAGCGCCTCCAGCTCCATAGCCGCCTGACCCTCGTAGGCGCTGACCCGGCGCACGCCGAGGAGGGCCGCTGCGGCATCGAATACCCGCCCGGCGCTGCTGGTCAGCGGACAGTAAATCTCCTCTCGCCGCTCCAGCAGACGGCGAACCGGCTCCGCCAGCGGACCGGGAAAGTGATGCAAAATTTCCTCGCCCCGCCCGAGCATGTGCAGCACGGCGGCCGCCATCCGCCACGGTTCGCGAGCCGCGTGGTCACCGCCGGGCAAGGGCAATGGTCGCAAGTGACCGAGGCGGCGATACTTCGCGCCGTCCACCCACAGCAATTCCCCACCCCACTGACCGCCGCCGTCGCCCAAGCCCACGCCATCCAACGCCAGTCCCAGCACCGGCCGGCTCAACTCGTGCTCGGCGGCGACAGCGGCGATATGGGCGTGATGGTGTTGCACAGTGACGCAGGGCAGACCTCGTTCGGCGGCGAAGGCGGTGGCAAAGCGGCTGCTGAAAAAATCCGGGTGGCGGTCGCACGCCACCCGTTCCGGGACGATACGCAGGGTATCCAGCAAGCGTTCGACCATCTCTTCCAAAGCGCGGCAGGCGGCGGGGTTGTCGAGATCGCCGACATGGGGTGACAGATAAGCCTGGGCGTCGCGGGTCAGACAAACTGTATTCTTCAGCCAGCCGCCGCAGGCTAGCACCGAAGGACCGGCGACAGGCAGAGTAATGCGACGCGGAACGTAACCCCGGGCGCGGCGCACGAACGTCGTTCCGGCGGGGTGTACTTGCAAAACGCTGTCGTCGCAGCGGGCGACGATGGCCCGGTCGTGGGTGAGAAAACCGTCGGCAATGCCCGCCAGTCGGGCGAAGGCTTCCTCGTCGTCGATGACCAGCGGCTCGCCGCCGGGGTTGGCGCTGGTCATCACCAGCAGTAGCGGCCAGGGTTGCGCCAGCCAGTCGCAACCGTCGGGCCGCCCGGCAGCCTCATGGAACAGCAAATAGTGTAACGGCGAGTAGGGTAGCATCGCACCGAGTCGGTCCATGCCGGGGGCAATACCGGGCAGCTCTTCCGCCACGCCGAGCCATTGGCGTAGCAACACGATAGGCCGTTCGGGCGTTTCCAGCAGCCGTCGTTCGTGCTCGTTACACTCGACCCACGGCGCCAGCGAGGCCAGATTGGCGGCCATCACCGCGAACGGCTTGGCCTCGCGCTGCTTGCGCTGGCGCAATCGGGCGACCGTGGCGGCATTGCGGGCATCGCAGGCCAGATGAAACCCGCCCAATCCCTTGATCGCCACGATCGCGCCGTCTCGCAACCGCTCCAGAGTGATGGTGATCGCATCAGCGACGGCGACTGGATAGCCGTCGGCATCGCGCAGGCTCAGGCGCGGCCCGCACACTGGACAAGCGACCGGCTGGGCGTGAAAGCGGCGGTCGACGGGATCGTGGTATTCCCGCGCGCAGTCCGGGCACAGCGGAAAGCCAGCCATGCTGGTGTTGGGCCGGTCATAGGGAATGGCGCGGGTGATGGTGTAACGTGGGCCGCAATGGGTGCAGTTGATGAAGGGGTAACGGTAACGACGGTCGGCGGGATCGAACAGTTCAGCCAGACAGGCGGCGCAGACGGCAGTATCGGGGGTGATTTCCGCCAGCACCGGGCCGGCGCGGCTGGCGTGAATGGTGAAATCGTTTTCGCCAGCCAGCGCCGGCAGTTCCGTGGTCCACAATTCGTCGATCCGGGCCAGCGGCGGCGGTTGGCGCAGCCCGGCCAGGAATTGCTCCAGCGTTGCCCCCGGACCCTGCGCTTCGATGGCGACCCCGGCGGCGTCGTTACGCACCCAACCGTTCAGGTTCAGTTCGCGGGCCAGCCGGTAAACGAACGGACGGAAGCCGACGCCCTGGACCTGGCCGCGAACGCGAATCGCCAACCGGACCCAATCGGCCATGGCCGCTCCCGTCAATCTCATTCGCCCAGGCGGGAACGCGCCTCGGCCAGTCGCGCCTCCAGCTTCTCGACCTGCCGCCGCAGCGCCGCGCGTCGCTCGACCCGCAACCAGTCCAGCCAGGCGGCCACGCCGTCGCCAGTGCGGGCCGACAGTTGCAGGACGACGAGATCGGGATTGATGCGCCGGGCGTATTCCAGGCATTGCCCCACGTCAAAATCCAGATGCGGCAACAAATCGATCTTGTTGAGTAGAAGTAGATCGGCGGCGGCGAACATGTTCGGATACTTGAGCGGCTTGTCCTCGCCCTCGGTCACCGACAGCACGACGACCTTGTGCGCCTCGCCCAGATCGAAACCGGCCGGACAAACCAAATTGCCGACGTTTTCGATGAACAGGACCCCGCCCTCGGGCAGGGCCAGGGTTTCAAGCGCGTGACCGACCCCGTGGGCGTCGAGATGGCAACCCTTGCCCGTATTGATCTGAATTGCCGGGACGCCCGTGGCGCGAAGACGGTCAGCGTCGCGGGTGGTTTGCTGGTCACCCTCGATCACCGCCAGCGGCATTTCCTCCCGCAGCGCCTCCAGGGTTCGCGCCAGCAGGCTGGTCTTGCCGGAGCCGGGGCTCGACACCAGATTCAGCGCCAGCAAACCCCGTGCCTCGAACCACTTCCGGTTGGCATCAGCAAAACCCTGATTGTAGGCCAGCAGATCCTGCTCGAGCCGCAGCAGGCGCGGTGCGTCGGCAGCGGGCGGCGCCATGGTCTCAAAATGAACGTGGGCATGGTCGTAAGGATGTGCGTGATCGTGGACGTCATCGTGATCGTGGACGTGATGATGACGGTGTTCCAGATTTTCCTGTCCCTGTCCCTCGATCCGCACGGTTCCCTGACCGCAACCACAGACGCTGCACATCGAATTTTCCTCCTGGATAAAGCAATCAATTTAAGCGTAGAACAGTCTCGCCCCCGTGGCGATGGATCATCCAAACCGGGCGCCATTTATTTCTCGTGAAAATCTTCTATCTTTAGATATGGAGCTTCGCCTGTCTTGACTGGCGGGCGCGGATTGAAATAAACAAACAAACACCACCAGACGATTGCGAAGAGAAGCACGATGACTGACAAGCCCATCAACATGACGCGCCCGCTGGACCTGACGCACGAGAAGCGCAATGTTGGCCCGCAACGCATCCAGCGGCCAATTTACGTGGATCTGCTGCCCACCTGTAACAATGCCTGTCCGGCGGGCGAGAACATTCAGGCCTGGCTGACGCACGCCCAGGCCGGCCGCTTCAAGGAAGCCTGGCAAAGCCTGACCGAAAACAACCCCATGCCGGCCATTCACGGCCGGGTGTGCTACCACCCCTGCGAGACCGCCTGCAATCGCGGCAAGCTGGATTCCTCGGTCAGCATCCACGCCGTCGAACGCTTCCTCGGCGATTTGGCCATCGCGGAAGACTGGCAGTTCACCGTGACCGCCCCGCCCAGCGGCAAGCGGGTGCTGGTGGTCGGCGCCGGCCCCAGCGGCCTGTCCGCCGCCTATCACCTGACCCGAATGGGCCATGAAGTGGAAATCCACGAGGCCGGGCCGATGGCCGGCGGCATGATGCACTTCGGCATTCCCGCCTATCGGCTGCCGCGCGACGTGCTGGACGCCGAGATCAAGCGCATCGAGAACATGGGCGTCAAGATCGTTCTGAACCATCGAGTCGACGATCTATTGGTCGAGAAGCGGCAAGGTGATTTCGACGCGATCTTTGTCGCCGTCGGCGCTCACATCAGCAAGCGCACCGACATCCCGGCCCGCGATGCCGGCAAGATGCTCGACGCCATCAGCTTCCTCAAGGACGTGGAAACCGGTAACGCCCCCAAACTGGGCCGCCGGGTCGCCATTTATGGCGGTGGCAACACCGCGATGGATGCTGCCCGGGTCGCCAAACGGCTGGGGTACGAGCCGTTGATCATCTACCGCCGCGACCGCGCCCACATGCCGGCCCACGAGTTCGAGGCCGACGAGGCGCTCGAAGAGGATGTGAAGATCCACTGGCTGCGCACCATCAAGAACATCGACGAAACCACCTTCACCGTCGAGGTGATGGAGATCGATGAAAAGGGCCGGCCCCGCCCGACCGGGCAGTTCGAGACCCTGGAAGCGGACGCATTGATCCTGGCGCTGGGCCAGGACGTGGACACCAGCTTCATGCAGAAGGTGCCCGGTGTGCAGTTCAAGGCCGATGGCGTGGTCATTGTCAACGATCAGATGATGACCGGCTGTCCGGGGCTGTTCGCCGGCGGCGACATGGTGCCCTCCGACCGCACCGTCACCATCGGCGTCGGTCATGGCAAGAAGGCCGCCCGCCACATCGACGCCTGGCTGCGCGGCGAGTCCTACACCAGGCCGCCCAAGCACGACCTGGCTACTTTCGACAAGCTGCATGTCTGGTACTACACCGACGCCGCCCAGCGCCCCCAGGGCCACTTGGACATGAAGAAGCGCCAGAGCAGCTTCGAGGAGGTAGTCGCCGGGCTGAGCCAGAAGGAGGCGCTGTACGAGGCCAAGCGCTGCCTGTCCTGCGGCAACTGCTACGAGTGCGACGGCTG
>JBDHRD010000061.1:0-15781 GCA_039807425.1 Candidatus Contendibacter sp.
TCGCCATCAAAATATTCACTCTTGTATTCGGCGCGGCGCTCGATGGCGAGATAGTCTTGAGGAGTCAGGTAGGGTTTCAGTTGCGGGTTCATGGCGTTGCCTCGGCGGTTGGTGGCCCAGAGCCATTGTGCCCCACGTCCTCCCCCCTGCGAAGGGGGAGGATCACGGCGGGGGGTCAATCCGCGTGGAAGCCGCGCTTTTCCCTGGCCATGCGCCGCAGAATCTCGGCTGGGGCGAAACGTTCGCCCAGCCGCTGGCGATACTGTTCCAGCTTGGCCACCAGTTCCGCGACGCCCAGACTGTCGGCGTAGCGGAACGGGCCGCCCAGGAACGGCGGGAAGCCGATGCCGAACACCGCGCCAATGTCGCCGTCGCGCAGGCTGCGAATCAACCCTTCGTCCCAGCACAACGCCGCCTCGTTGAGCATCATCAGCACGCAGCGTTCGACGACCTCCCGCGTGTCCAGCGTCTTGTCGCCGCCCACGCCCAGCACGCCGTAGACGGTTTTATCCACCGGCTTCTCGCCCTTCTTGACGCCTTCGTAGAGGTAAAAGCCCTTCTTGCTCTTGCGGCCTTGGCGGCCGTCGGCCAGCAGCTTGTCGGCGACGCCCGCCGGCTTCATCCGCTCGCCGAAGGCGTCGTACAGGATCGGCCCAACCTTGGAGCCGACATCAATGCCGACTTCGTCCAGCAGCGTGAACGGCCCGACCGGGAAGCCGAATTGCACCAGTGCCTGGTCGATGGCGTCCACCGCCACGCCCTCGGCCAGCAGATAGCCCGCCTCGTTCATGTACGGGGCGAGGATGCGGTTGACGTAGAACCCGGCGCCGTCCTGGACCACGATCACGGTCTTGCCCTGCTTGCGCCCGAATTCGACCGTCGTGGCGATCACCTCCGGCGCGGTGTTCGGAGTAGCGATAATTTCCAGCAGCGGCATCTTCTCCACCGGCGAGAAGTAGTGCATGCCGATGACGTTTTCAGGGCGTTGCGCCGCCTCGGCGATCTTGGCGATGGGAATCGAGGAGGTGTTGGTGGCGAAAATCGTGGTCGGTCGGCAGTTCGCCTCTACGTCGGCGATCATCCGATGCTTGAGCTTGAGATCTTCAAACACCGCTTCGATTACCAGATCCACGTTGTGGAATCCGGAGAAATCCAGGGTGGGCGTGACGCGATGCCGCTCCTGACCGGCATCGAACGGGGTGATCGAACGCCGCTGCACCCGCTTTTGAATCAGCCGGTCGATGGTGGCCAGGCCGCGATTCAGGCCCGCCGGCTCCTTGTCCTTGAGCCGCACCGGCACCCGCGCCTTGTTGGTGGTGACGTAGGCGATGCCCGCGCCCATCAGCCCGGCGCCCAACACGCCGATCTTGTGAACCGGGCGCGGTTGCACGCTGGCGTCGGCGACGCCGGTATCCTTCTTCATCGCGGTGGTGGCGAAATACAGGTTCATCAACTGCCGCGCCTGGGGCGTGATCGCCAGTTCACCAAAGCCGACCGCTTCCGCTTCCAGACCCTTCCTGAAACCCTGACTCGCGCCGGTTTCCACACAGTCAATGATGCGCGGCGGGGCGGGATAATTTCCCCTGGTCTTGCCCAACACCTGCTCGCGGGCCTTCTGGAACACCACGCGCCGGCCCAGCGGATTGTCCTCCAGCGCCAGCTTGGTCAGGCCCTTGATCGAGAACAGACTGCCGGTCTTGCGGGGGGTGGCGCGGTTGTGCTGGAGCTTTTTCACCAGGTCGATCGCGGTTTGCAGCAGGATGGTCGCCGGTGCGACGTCGTCCACCAGACCCAGTCGCTGGGCCTTGCGCGCATTCAGGTGCTTGCCGGTCAGCATCAGATCCAGCGCGGTGGGAATGCCGATCAGCCGGGGCAGGCGCTGGGTGCCGCCGCTGCCCGGCAACACCCCCAGCATCACTTCCGGCAGACCCAGCGCGGTTTTCGGATTGTCGGTGCAGACCCGGCCGTGGCAGGCCAGCGCCAGTTCCAAGCCGCCGCCCAGACAGGCGCCGTCGATGGCCGCGACCACGGGCGCCTTAAAATTTTCCAGCCGGTCGAAGAAGCGCTGGCCGGCCTTGGACAGTTCCGTGGCCTCGGCGACGGTCTGGCAGGCTTTCAGCATGTTGATGTCGGCCCCGGCGATGAACGAGCCGGGCTTGCCGCTGATGAACACCACGCCGTGGACGCTGGCGTCCTGTTCCAGCCGGTCGAGCAGGGCATTGGCCTCGTGGATGAATTCGGCCTTGAGCGTGTTCTGACTTTCGCCGGGCAGGTCGATGGTGACGATGGCGACGCCGTCCTCGCGCAGCGCCAGTTGAAACACGGTCAGATTCAGTTCGGTGGTCATTTTGGCATCCTCTCGATTACGCGACTTCCAGCACCATGGCTACGCCCAGACCGCCGGCGGCGCAAGCCGTCGCCAGCCCCAGTCCGCCGCCGCGCCGGCGCAACTCGTTCACCGTTTGCATGATCAACCGCCCGCCGGTGGCGGCGAACGGGTGGCCGTAGGCCAGCGAGCCGCCCAGGACGTTGAACTGGTCCATGTCCACCTCGCCGATGGGTTCGTCGCGGCCCAGTTGTTCCTGGGCGAATTTGCGCGAGGGCCAGTTCTTGATATTGGCCAGGGTTTGCGCGGCGAAGGCTTCATGAACCTCCAGCACGGTCAGATCGCTCAGCTTGATCCCGGCCCGGTCGAGGGCGATGGGCGTGGCGTAAGACGGCCCCATCAGCCCGTCGTTGAATGGGTCGATGGCGGCGAAGGCGTAGGAGCGAATGAAGCCCAGCGGCTCGAAACCCAGTTGCCGGGCGCGCTGTTCCTTCATCAGGATCATGGAAGAAGCACCATCGGTCAGCGGGGTGGAATTGGCGGCGGTCACGGTGCCGTGCTTGCGGTCGAAGGCCGGCTTGAGCTTGGCCAGTTGCTCCACGGTGGAATCGCCGCGAATGTTGTTGTCGCGCTCGATAACATCCTTGAACGGCGGCGCGAAGACGCGCATCACCTCGCCGTCCAGCTTGCCGGCATCCCAGGCCTGTTGGGCGAGCTGGTGCGAGCGCACGGTCAGCCGGTCCTGTTCCTCGCGGGTAACGCCGTGGTTCTTGGCCATTTGCTCGGCGATGTCGCCCATGCCCAGGTTGGTGGAATAGTCCTTGACCGCCGGCGACACCGGAACCAGATCCATCGGGCGAATTTCCTTGAACAGGGCCAGCTTGTCGCTCAGGGTCTTGGCCTTGGTGGAATGGATCAGCACCCGCGACAGCTTCTTGGAGGTCTGGATCGGCAATACCGAGGTGGAGTCGCAGCCGCCGGCCAGACCGATTTCGATTTCACCCAGCAGGATGGCCTGGGTGATTTCTACCGCCGACTGGAAGCTGGTGGCGCAGGCGCGGGTGACAGTGTAGGCGTCGGTACGCGGGTTCATGCCGGCGCCGAGCAGCACTTCGCGGGCGACGTTGGGCGCTTCGGGAATCAGGCCAACGCAACCGTAGACCATGTGCTCGATCAGGGCGGGGTCCAGGTTGGTCCGGTTGAGCAGTTCGTTGGTGACGATGACGCCCAGTTCGATGGCGTTCAGATCCTTGTAGGCGGTCAGTTGCCGGGCGAACGGGGTGCGCAGACCGGCGACGATGGCGACGCGCTCGCCGGGGGTGTTCATGGAATTCACGGTGGCCACGGGGCTCTCCTTCTGGTCCAGGGCGCGCGGATTCCCGCGCTTTGGTCACAGTTCATCAAATCTTTGAGTGGGTTGCTTGTACGATGTGGTGGCGTTGTGGCCAAGGTGCGACGGTTTTCGGGAAAAAGCCCAAGGGGATTTAATTAAGCACTGTTCAAGACTATTTTTCCCGACTATACTCAAACCATTCCTTGATCTGCTCGATACCTATCCGGAGGCGCCCATGGCCAATCTATTCAAACGCATCAGCGATGTGCTCACCGCCAATCTGAATGACTTGGTGGATCGGGTCGAGGACCCGGAGCGGATGATCAAGCAACTCATCCGTGAGATGGAGGAGAACGTCAACAGCGCCCGGGAAGGAGTCATCGACGCTCTGGCCAGCGAGAAGCAACTGGCCAGGGAGTTGGACAGTCAGCGCCGCCAGGCGGAGGACTGGTACAACCGGGCGCGGCGGGCGCTGGAAATCGGCAATGAAACGCTGGCGCGCGAGGCATTGACGCGCAAAAAGGAACACGACGACATCGTCGCTAACCTGCAAGCCTCTTGGGAGTCGGCCCGGCGCACCAGCGAGCGGCTCAAGGCCCAACTGCGGGCGCTGGAAACCAAGCTGGAGGAAGCGCGGCTGAAGAAGAGCAGCCTGGTGGCGCGGCAGCGGGCCGCGCAGGCGCGCGAGCAGATGGATAAGGTGACGGACCGGTTTCAGACCGGGCTCGATCTCGACAACTCGTTCGGGCGCATGGCGGACAAGGTCGGGGAGATGGAAGCCCGGATGGAGGCGCGCGCCGAGGTGTACGGCGACTACAGTCCGGTAGAACGCGAGTTTTTGAAGATGGAAGTGGATACCGAGATCGAGGCCGAGTTGGCGGTGCTTAAAAAGGAAGTTCGCAAGGAATAAGCGCCGGGTAAGCGGACATTACCGAATCCAGCGGAATCAGACAGGGGGCGGATGATGGAGTGGGCGCTTCTGGGAATGCTAGCGCTGGCGTGGCTGATTTCGCCGATCATCCTGCTGATCGCGCTCATCATTGCCCGTCGCCAGGTGCGGGAACCGCGGCAGCGGCCAGTTGCCCGGAACGTCCCGGAATCACCGATGGAATCCCGGTCGGTTCACTCCACGCCGGTGCTGGGCGGTGGCCGTTACGTGCCGGCCGATCTGGAAAATCTGCTGCTGTTGCGGCTGGAACTGCAACGGCTGGCGGATGCGGGCGCGCTGGAGCAGGAACGTCATCGGCAACTGAGCGATGATCTGGATCGGTTGTGGGAGCAGCATCTACGCAAGGGCGGTGTGGCCCCGGATAGCGAGGTCTGGCGGCTTCGGCGCGCGCTGGCCTGGAACCTGCTGGCGCAAGGGGTGGAAACGCCACCGGGAGCACCGCCGTGGCAACCCGCTGCCTCAGCCCTCTCCGTAAAAGCTCCCTCCCCCCTCGTGGGGGAGGGTTGGGGCGGAAGGGCTAACCGGTTCTCTCCATCGCTCACCCTGGAGCCGCTGGAACCGCCGCCCGTCGCGTCCCCGGAACCACCCTTGCCGCCACCACCAGTACCGGCTCTCCACCAGAGGTCGGTCGCACCACCCGCGCCGGAAGCAAGGTGGGAGGAGCCGGTTCCCGCCGCCGACTGGCGTCCCGCCGCGCCCAGTCCATTGGAACAGGTACTGCGCGCACTGTCCGGTTGGCCACGGCTGATCGCGCCGTTTCTGGCCCAGAACATCGGCTGGTTCATCGGCGGGTTCTGCTTTATCGCCGGCGCGCTGTTCCTGATCGCCAACACCACGGGTTTCGTCAATGCCCTGGTAGTGCTCGCCAGCCTGCTGGGCGCCACCGCTTTCCTGATCTGGGCCGGTTATCAGTTTCGCCGCAAGCGTCCGGAACTGGGGGTCGCCAGTGGCGTGTTGCTGACGCTCGGCCTGCTGCTGGGTCCGCTCGATCTGGCGGTCGCGGTGCGGTTGGCCAGCGCCAGCGCGAGCGGTGGTTTGCTATTGATTGTCAGCCTGCTGATCGTGGTCGGCGTGCTGGCGGCGTTCGCCTGGGCCGCGATTCTGGTTAGCGGCCTGATGGATCGGGCGCTGATGGGGCGTTATCCTTGGCTGTTGACCACGTTGGCCGCGATGCAACTGGCCGCGCCACTGGCGGCGGTCGCGCCGGGCTGGCCCGGACTAGCGGCGCTGCACGGCGTGCTGCTGGGCGTGCTCGGTTACGGCCTGCGGACCTTCGCTGGTGAATGGTTGCGGCGACTGTTCGTGGATCAGTGGTTGATCACCTACTACGCTGCCGGCCTGCTGGTATACACGGCGGCGGTATCGTTCGTTCACCTGACCTGGTTCTGGCCGACGCTGTTGCCAACCGGCTACACGGGGCCATTCCTGATGGCGCTGTGCGGATTGTTGTTCCCGGTGGACGCCGCGCTCAAGGACTGGGTCCACAAATACGCCTTTCTGTCCCGGTTCAGCTTCGCGCTCTATGGCCTGTCGGCAGTGGCGGTCGCGGTGGCGATCCAGACTACGCCGACAGCAATTCTGACGCTGGCGCTGGGTGCGGTGCTGTACGGCTGGGTGACCTGGCGCTACCGGACTCTGCCGCCGCTGTATCTGCTGTTCGGTTGCGTGGCCGGGCTGTACGGCTACGGCATTCTGAATCTGTTGCCGCCGGCCTGGCACGGACTCACCAGTCTGCCGGGCTTGCTGGCGCTGCTGGGGCTCTGCCGCTGGGCGCGTTCCCGTTCACGCGCCATCGCGTTGCAATGCTTGATCGCCTTTGGGCTGCTGCTGGTCGGTCTGACGACCTGGAGTCTGGTCTGGAGCGCGCCGGGCTGGCTCGGCTTTGCTACCGCCGCGACAGCGGCGCTGCTGGCATACGTCGCGGCGCGGCTGGCGCTGGCGGTGCCGGAAGCCGACCCGCGCTGGGCTTGGGCCGATGGCGTGGTGGTGGCGCTGGCCACGACGGCGGTCGCTTATGCACCCGGCTGGATGCCGCTGGTTTGGGAAACCCGAACTGCGTTTGGGTGGCTGACGCTGGCGGTGCTATGGGCCGCGCTGGGTTTGCACGACCGCCAGCAGACGCCAATCAGCCAGACCGTGTTTGTCGCCGGCGCGCTGTTGAACATCATGCTGGCGCTGGCCCTAAGCGGGCTGGCGCTGTGGCCGACGCTACTCGGTCGGTGGGAACCGATCCTGCTGCTGGCGCTAGCGGGCACGCTGTTGCTGTGGCTGAGTCTGGGTTTGCGCCAGCGGATTTTGTTTTATGGTGTGCTGGCGTGCGCGGGCAGCGTTGGGGTAGCCGTCAAACTTGGCTACTTTCCTGGCCCGAGTACCGGCTTGGCCCAATTTGCGGCGGTGCTGGTGCTGTGGGCATCGCTGTGGTGGCTGGATTGGTCCTCGCCAATCCGCCAGGTGTTACTGGCCGATGCCGAGCCCGAGGAATCGGTTTCGCCATCGCTCGCCTCTCTGATTCGCGCACCGCTGGAACAGGCGATGGTTTTGCTATGGGCGATCGGCTTCATCCATCTCGGCCAGCGGTTCGTCATGGATGGGGCATCGTGGCAATGGTCATGGACGGCGCAGCTGGCGACGCTGACCGGGTTGCTGCTCATCGGTCATTTCCACCAGTTCCGCTGGGTGGTGTTGCCGATGCTGCTGGGTCTGGCCGGGCTGCTGGCTGGACTGGACCGGGCCGGATGGACGCTGCCATGGCTGAACGCCGCGGCAGTGTCGTATGCGTTGCTGGTCTGGCGGTCGGGAAGCGTGGCGCTGGCCAAACCGGTGGTTTGGAAGGTGGCGCGGGTGCTGCATTTCGCTACGCCCGACAGTGTGGGCGGTCGCCGGCAAGTCGAAGAGAGCCTGCGCGACGGCGCGTTGCTGATCGCGGCGGTGGCGGTGGCGGCCAGTCCAGTGCTGGCCCTGCTGGGGTCGCCAGCACCGGAATTGTGGCTGGCCCTGGCGCTGAGCCTGCTGCTATTTGGGTTGGCGAGCTGGGATGACCGATCCACGCCCTATGCCTACGCGGCGCTGGTTACGTTGACGGTCGGCGTCTGGCTGATCGGCGACGGGTTTGCGCCAGCGGAACTGTTGGGTTTGGGTCAGCCGTTGTTGAATGTGCTGCTAAGTCTGGCGCTGACGACGGCGGCGGTCGGGCTGGAAGCGGAACGCGCCGCGCCGCTGGCGTATTGGCGTGTGTCCCTGGCCATGATGGGGGCGGTGCTGTATGTCCTGGCGCTGACGGGCGCGGTGTTGGGATTCCTGGCTGCCGATCTCCACCTGCCGGGCCTGCTGGCGCTGCTGTGTGCCGCTCTGTTCCCGGTGGCGCGACCTTGGCCGAGTGCCGCCGCCTGGCGCGGTTGGGGTTTGCCGCTGCTGTTGAGCGCACTGGTTGGAAGCCTGGCGGACCGGTTTGGT
This sequence comes from Candidatus Contendibacter sp., assembly GCA_039807425.1. Lineage (GTDB taxonomy): Bacteria > Pseudomonadota > Gammaproteobacteria > Competibacterales > Competibacteraceae > Contendibacter. The sequence goes on from JBDHRD010000061.1 coordinate 8,062, forward strand.
TTCGACGTGCGTCAGGGGGCTTGGCTGGCTATCTTCTGGGGCTACGCGCTCTGGGGCTGCGGCAATTTGTGGCTGCCGCGCTGGAATGTCCGCTGGCCGGGCTGGGCGGTGGACCCAGCGCCTTGGCCGCTGTTGGGCTTGGCCAACCTGTTGGGCGGCGGAATCGTCGGCGTGCTTGGCGGCGCGTTGTCACTCGGTACGCTGCTGGGCGCGCTGGCGGTGTATGGATTCCTGCTGCTGCGCAACACGGCGTGGCCCGGCATGACATGGCTGGCGGTGGCGATGTTGACCGCGAGCGGCTTGCTGGCCAGTGGGGCGTTGCAGTGGGTGTGGTGGGGCCGCGATTACGAATGGTCCACGACGATTCGCGATTACGCCGTCACGCTGGCGGGGTTGAACCTGCTGTTCCTGCTGGTTCCGTGGTGGCGGCGGTACGGCCAGTGGCTGGCGCGCGGGTTGTGCTGGCGACAGTCCGATCTCGAACCGCCGCTGTTCTGGGCGCCATTCGCCGTGCTGGTTCTGCTGCTGGCGCGATTGTTGTCAATCGAGGCCGGCGGCCTGTTGTGGGATGGCGCGTTCCTGCTGGAGCGGTCAGCCTGGTCGCTGACCGGACTGGCGCTGCTACTGGCGGCGACGGCGGGCCATGCGTTCCGGCTGCGCCCCGCGCTGTTGACCGCGCATGTATCGCTGGCGGCGCTGGGTTCGGCGGTATTGGCCGTCCTGCTGGACGGGGCTGTTCCGCTGGTTGGGTTGCCGCTGGTGGTGGCGCTGGGGAACGGCGCACTGCTATTGGCGTGGCGGTACACGCCGCGCCATTGGGAAGTGTGGCGTTCGGCTCTCGATCTGTGGCTGACCGTCCTGCCGGCGGCGAGCCTGGGCTTGTTGCTGCCGGTGGCTGACTCTAACTGGATGATTTGTAGCGTGACCCTGCTGGTGCTGGCGGCGGCGACGCTGGCGCGGGGCTGGTGGCAGGGGCGGTCATTCTGGCTGAGCGTGGGACTGGCGCTGGCACTGGCCAGTAGTTATACCGTCTGGTTGACGGGCACGGCGGTGTTCGCCTGGATGCCGCTGGTTGGGTTGGCGCCTTGGCACGCCGTGCAGACGGTGTTGCTGATGCTGGCCTCGATGGTGGTTCGACGGCGGCTGGCGGCGCGGTTGGGCGATGCTGATCCCGAAGCGGATCCGGAGCGATTCAGCCGGCTATATGATCTGGAACAGGCGGTCGCCGGGCTGATTTCGTGGCTGCTGAGGTTGAGCATCCTCTGGCTGGGGCTGCATGGGTACGCCCTGGTGGCGCATCTGGTTGGCTGGGGATCGCCGCCCTGGTGGTTTGGCGTTCCCGCCGATCCGCTGGCCGCCAGCGCGGCGTTGTTGATGTTGGCGGGGTTGACGCTGGCCCGCGCCTGGCGGTCACCGGGCGAGCCGAACCGGGTTTACGCAACCGCGCTGTTGCTGGGATTGCTGACAGTTTACGGGCGGCTGCTGGCGCTGGGTTTAACCCCGTTCGCGGTCGGCGATACCATCACCTTGATAGCGATGGGCTATGCCGCGTTCCTGCTGCATCAGTTCACCGGTTCACCGCCGCTGTATCGGCTCGCCCTGTGGTTGCCGTTGCTGGCGCTGGCCACCGTGCCGTGGCAGCTCGCCTCGGTTTGGACCGGGGGAACGCTGCTGGCCGCCGCCGTTTTATATCTGTCGCTGGCCAGCGCGCTGCGCAATCCCTGGCCGCTGTATCTGGGCGTGCTGGCGCTGAACGCGGCGATTTATCTCTGGGCGCCGCGGTGGGCGGAGCGTTATGGCCTGTGGCAGTTTTACATCGTCCCGGCGGCGGTGTCAGTACTGGCGCTGCTGCATCTGCACCGGCAAGAACTGCGGCCCAGCTTGTTGAACGGGGCGCGGTTGGCGGCGCTGAGCGCGCTGTACGCGGGAGCTGGTCTGGACGTGTTCCTGCGTCCGGAGTTGAGCGTGTTCGTGCTGGCGCTGGGGCTGGCGTTGCTCGGAATCGTCGCTGGCGTCGCCCTGCGCATCCGCGCCTTTCTCTACGCCGGGGTGGCGTTTCTGATGCTGAACATCGCCGGGCAATTGATTCGCTTCTATCCCGAACAGGCCCTGAGTCGGGCGCTGATCCTGCTCGGGCTGGGGACCGTCATTACGGTGGGGATGGTGCTGTTCAGCCTCAGGCGGGAGGCAATCCTGCAGCGGGTGCGGATCATGCGGACCGACCTGGCGGCGTGGGAGTAGGAGAGCAGAACGGGTTCTAACTCCTGCCAACGATTTTTCATGGCCTGCAGCGGTTTCGACGCTGCCGTACTGCGGGCCGCGCCTCGCCTCGCTCTTTATTGCAAATACCAGTCCGGTGGAATCGGATTGTTAAGCGTTTTGGATTCTAGTTCCTCGACCAACTCACCCGAAGCCGGTCCATTGATGTCGACCACCACGGTGGTCACGTTGTCGTTGGCATCGCGCATCAGGGCCAGGTGAATGAACGCCTTGACTGCCTCCTGACAGTTGTGGTCGCTATGCGCGAGCAGGCGGGCGATTTCCTCGTCGCTCACGGTTTTATTGAGACCGTCGCTGCACAACAGGAAGAGATCGCCCGCTTGCAGTGGGTGCACGACTTCGTCAATTTGTAACTCATTCGTGGAACCGACCGCCCGGGTAATCACGTTGGCCAGCGGATGACGGTGTGCGTTCTCGGGCGCGATCAACCCCTGATCGACCAGTTCCTGCACATGGCTGTGATCGCGCGTCAGTTGCTGAAGCTGGCCGTCCCGCAGCCGATAGATCCGACTGTCCCCCACCCACAGGCAGGCGCACTGCGTGTCGTAGGCGATCAGCACCACCACCGTGGAGCCAATGGTGCGGTGCTGATAACGCTGAGCCGATTCCTCGCGCAACTGCCGGTTCACATTGCACAAGCTTTCCCGTACCGCCTCCAGAAAGTCCGGCCAACTCTCCGGCGGCGCGATCTGCTGCAAGGCTTCGATGACCATCTGGCTGGCGATGTCGCCCGCTTCGTGGCCACCCATACCGTCGGCGACCGCCCAAAGACCCCGCTCGGGCATGGCAAGACAGGCATCCTCGTTAATCGTCCGAACCATGCCGACATGGCTGCGGCCAGCGGACGACCATTGAAATGATGGCTTCTGATTCATGCGTTATGTCTCCTCGGCGGTCGCTGGCCCGCCACCCGAAAGACCGGCGATGCCAGCGAATAATTGTTCGTTCCAGCCCGACTGTTGCCACTCTCCGCTCAGCAGCGCCATAAAACCGGTGACCGGCGGCAGGCCCGCACAGATCAGCAGGCACCGGGCGATCCGTTCGGAACCCTCGGTCCACCACAGGCTTGGCTGGGGAAAGGCACGGCGCAGCAGGTGGTGCGCCAGCGCCGGCGCCGCGTGCGTCAGATCGAGTGATTCCGGGAGGGGGCAATACCAGGCATTCCCACTGGTGGCATTCGCGGGGGGAGTATCCAGTGCGGGTGGCGCGCCCAGCGCTGCGACCTGCTGGCTGAAAGCATCCAGATCCAGGTCATCGCGTTCGAGCGCGCCCAGCGCCAGCCGTTCGGCTTGCTGGAACCAGGCCTCGCTGGCCATGGGCAAGGCGAGCAGCGAACTGTCCGGGACCAACGGCGCGGCGATGATCAGCGGATAGTAACGGCCCACTCGATCCATGCTCGGCATCAGGATTCCGGCGTAGGCATCCGCCCCACACAGGCCGGCGCCCAGGGCGAATCGCCAGATCGGGCTGACGCAGTAGTACTCGCGCCAGGTATCTTCTCCCAGCCGGGTACGGCTGTGCGCGATGGCGACCTGGAGCCAGGCATCCCAGGGCGCCACGAAGGCTTTGGGAAGCTGACGACCGATGAAATCGCCCCGACTGGGCAGCTTACCAAAAAAGCCTGCCGTGGGCGGCGCTGAGTGGGTCACAGTTGTTCCGGACACCGGAAACCCTCCAGTTCCCGCAAACGAAAAGGGTTGGAGCCACTGGTGGTGCGCAGTTCGTAAACGGCCTGCCGGCCAGCGAGTTGGAATGTCACCCGAAATTGCCCTGAACCCGCCGGCTGAATTTGCGCCTGGTCGAGAATCTTGAACCAGGCCCAGGGGCCAGTTTCGCTGAGCTGCGAAGGTCTGCCGGCGACCGGCGGCAGGAATTCGAGCCGCGCCTGCCCGGAAGCGCCCGTCCATTGCAGATCGGCGACTCGCGTGGCCTGCCCGGCGCTGTAGGCCAGCGTTTGCCCATCCAGACTGACTACGACCTGGCTGGCGTCGCCGCTCAGTTCCACGGGAACCAGTTGAAAGCGGACCGCGGGAGTCTGGCTGTTGGGGCCAAACAGGGCGTCGCGGATGGCGATGGCGCGCTGGAAGGTTTGCAGGGCTTCCGGGGTGATGCTTTGCTCCGGACCGGTGGGGCCGCGCCAGCGCCAAACACCCGACGAAGTATCCACATAAGGTTGGAGGGACTGCTTGAAAAAGCGGTCCATCAAACCATTCGGGCCGAAGAACCGGCTGAAAGCGGCCAGTGTGGCGTCCGGCGGCGCCGCCAGCGAATGGCTGATGCCAGTGCCGGGAGTCTGGCCGGCCCATTGGATAGTGTTCGCCGGCATGGCTGCGGGAGCGGCGCCAGGTCCAGCGCCGCTCCACTGAATGGAACTGCGAACCAGGGGGTAGCGCCCGTTCAGGTTATCCTGGAAAAAAGGGGCGATTTGAGCGGCTTTCCATTGAGCGTTCAACCGGTCGCGCGGGCTGCGGACAATATCGGCGCTGTCCAGGGCGAGTTTGTTGAGTAGAGTGTTAAAGGGTGGCGGTTTGCGGGCGGCATCGACCTGCAACTGATTGACGACCGTGCCGATCTGATCCTTGAGGTTTTGCGGGACGCCCCCATCCGCGCTGGTCTCCCGGGCGCGGACGATGGCGTTCATGTGGCCGTAAAGATCGTTGAGCGTGGACAGCGTTTTGTCGAGAGGGGGAATAGCGCCCTCCGGGCCGCTGATTTCCCGCTGATACTGAGTGCCGAAGGTCAGCAGACGCGGGTCGGGACCGCAGGGCTGGATCGCGGGGCCACTGGTTGGGGCGTCAGTTTTACCGAGGATACCGGCGATTTTGTCGGTCAGGGATTGATCCTCGGGTGGCTTGGCCGCGTCGGGCTGTGTCGGCGGTTTGTCCAGCGCCAGTTCCCGGACTACGGTTCCGATCAACGTGCGCAGCGGCGAGGTTGGCCCGGATAGCACCTGCAGAATGTCGAGCGCGGCGTTGGGGCTGTCGAAGCCCTTGATCTGAACATCGGCCAACAACTCCTGCCACTGCCGCAGGTAGTCGCCGAGATAAAGGCGGCACACGTCATCGGCGATGCGCTGCTGGTCCGCCGGGTTGCTGGAAATCTGGACCGCTGTTCCCAGAATCCAGCTTTCATTGGCCAACTGACCGACCTGTTTCGAGTTCTCGCCCAGAAAAAACTGATAATAACCATTATAGGTGTAAAGACCGGGAATGCCGCTGTTTAACGGTTGACCACTCTTGCGGTCGAAGACGCGCGGCGTATCCGGACCAGCGGCGCCGGTGAGTCCGAGGTCCGGCGGAGAACCAGCGGTGCGCTGATTTTGCTTGAGACGCTCGTAGACGCGCTGGGAGAGGGGAACCCGGTTCAATATAGCCTGGGTGTTCTGAATCAGCCCGCCGTCCAGCGCGATGGGTGATTTCAGGGGAGCCTGCTCCAGCAGCGCATCCAGGTGCGCCGACAACTGGCCGCGCTGTTCCCGGTTGAAGGCGCGGGGTAAATTGGTTTGCCACTCCTGCTCCATCCAGCCCTTGACCGCCTTGGCGTCAAAGCGCTCCGGATCATCCATCATCAGATAAATCTTGAGCGTGTCGGACAAATAGCCGGAGTTACCGGTGTTTTGCCGCAACCGCTCTTCCAGGCGCAGGATGATGCGGGGCAGCAGGGTTTGCAGGAGCAGGCGCTGGTAAATCGCCTGCGCCTCGCTGCCGAGTTTATCGCCCTGATACAGACCAAAACCCATCAGCCAGGGGCTGCCGGCATCGCGGTCGGCGTAACCGCCGGGAATCGTGCGGGCGGCGTCGAGCAACGCCAGGGCGGCGGCAGGGTCGGTTTGATCGGGCGAAAGGGCCTGGATCAGCTTGCTTACCTCCAGCCGTTGTTTTTCCACCGCGCGCACGTACATCTCGTTACGGGCATAGCTGGTCAGCCACAGCAGGGCGGCGGTTACGGTTACCAAAATGGCGGCGGCGTAGGCGCCACGCTGAATCCAGGCTCGCCAGCGCTCCACCCGCAGGTTGGCGCCGGCGATTTCGGCTTCCGGGAACACAACATCGCGGAGGGGCCGGGTGATGAAGTAACTGCGGCCCTTGCCGGAAAAGGTGCTCAGCACCTGGCGGTGCAGGCTAAAGGTGGCGGCCAGCGAACTCATTAGCCGGTCGATGGGCGTGCCTTCCTGGGTGCCGCTGGTAAAGTACACACCGCGCAGCAGGACACGCTCTTCGAACCGGCTGGGTCCGAAGACTTCCTTGAGGAATTTTTCGGCTACCGGCTTCAGCGAGGCGAATTGCTGGGGCAGGGTGTAAATCAGATCGCGGCGCTGCGGGTCGCGTTCTTCCTGAAGGCGAGCCACCAGCCGGTCGTTCAGGCGTTGCTCCAGCAGTTCAAGTTCGCTGGTGAAATGTTCGACCACGCCTTTCGGGTTGGCCGGGTCGTCCATCGGGAAGGTCATGCCCCAGACCTGCGCCCGTTCTTCCTGACCCAGGTCATTGAAAAATTCGATGAAGCCGGCGATCAGGTCGGCCTTGGTGAACAGCACGTAAATCGGGAAGCGGATGCCGAAATGCTCGTGCAGCTCCTGCACCCGCTGCTTGATGGCCACGGCCTGGGCGGAGCGCTCGTCCTCGTTTTGCTGCATGAGGTCGGACAGGCTGATGGCGACGAAGGCGCCGTTGATCGGTCGACGCTTGCGATGTTTTTTGAGCAGGTCCAAAAAGCCGCGCCAAGCGGCCCGGTCTACTTCCTCGTGGCTGTCCTGGGTAGTGTAGCGGCCGGCGGTGTCCAGCAGCACAGCCTCGTCAGTGAACCACCAGTCGCAGTTGCGGGTACCGCCTACCCCCCGCACCTTACCGGCCCCCAGCGGAAAGCGCAGGCCAGAGTTGATCAGGGCGGTGGTTTTGCCGGAGCCGGGTGGGCCGATGATGATGTACCACGGCAGTTGGTAGAGATATTGGGTGCGGCCGGTCTTGCCGCCCAACCGGGCTTTCCTGAGAACGGTGAGCGCCTCGTCCAGCCCTTGCTTGAGCGTGGAGATTTCCTCGGCCGAGGCAGCCTCTTCTTCTTTTTTCTTCTTCTGCTGCTCGCGCGCAGCCTGGTCGCCACCTCCGCCTTCTCCCTCTCCTCCTTGGCCCGCCTGGCGCGCCAAGTCGGCCAGCATGTCACGGTTGCGACGCAGCGTGTTGATGTAATAGATAAGCTGAGTGAGCCCATAAGCGCCACCGATGGTCATGATGGTGGCGACGCGGCCCAAGTCGGAGGCGAGCGGCGTCTGCCCGGCGACGGCGATCAGTGGCCCCAGATACCAGATCAGGCCAGCAACCGCCAGAAAACCAGTGATGCCGATCGACCAGGGACTTTTGAGAATGTTGAGGATCTTCTTCATGACTCCCACCTAATTGACCCGGGCCAACAGAATGATGTCGACGCGCCGGTTCAGGGCGCGATT
>JBDHRD010000062.1:0-15767 GCA_039807425.1 Candidatus Contendibacter sp.
CCGGCTACTTCATAAAGTAGATTTTTAGTAGTATTTGGTATAACCTATCAGGGGTCGACTCACCTTCAAAGCCCTGGAGTTGTTGGACTTCGACTTCGCGGCCCTGCCCCTGGTGCCGTTTTACCGGGCGGCGGACGGATTGATGCGCCACCGTGCGGCGATCGAACAGCGGCTCTTTGCGCGGGTCAGCGAACTGTTTGCCCTGGATTGGACGGTCACCCTCTACGATCTCAGCAACACCTTCTTCGAGGGGGAGGCCGCCGGCAACCCCAAGGCCCAGCGGGGACACTCCAAGGAGAAGCGCTGCGACTGCCCGCTGGTCACCCTGGGACTGGTGCTCGATGGCAGTGGCTTCGTGCGCCGCTCCCAGACCTTCGACGGCCATGTGGTCGAGGGCACGACCCTGGCGGACATGCTCCACGGGTTGGGTGCCCCACGGGGCGCGCTGGTGGTGATGGACGCCGGGATTGCTACCGAGGAGAACATCGTCTGGCTGCGGACCCAAGGCTACCGCTACCTGGTGGTCAGCCGCGAGCGTCAGCGGCAGTTCGATGCCCGGGAGGCCATCACGCTGGAGACCGCCAACGGCGAACACGTCGCCATCCAGCGAGTGGCGGACGCGGACGGCCCAGAGGCGCGACTCTACTGCTACTCGGAGCGTCGGGCCCGCAAGGAGCAGGGGATCGCCCAGCGGTTCACCCAGCGGTTCGAGGCCGCCTTGCAAAAGCTGCATGAGGGGCTGGCGCGGCCCCGCACGACCAAGACGCTCGACAAAGTCTGGGAGCGCATCGGGCGCCTGAAAGCCAAGAGCCATGGGGTTGGCCAGCACTATGCCATTACGATCGTCCCGGATGCCACGGGCCAGCGAGCCCAGGCGATCCGCTGGGAGCGCCAGCCGGTCGCCGGGACCCTGCTCACCCACCCGGGGGTTTACTGCCTGCGCACCAATGAACGGTCCTGGGATGCGGAGCACCTGTGGCGGACCTATGTCACGCTCACCGACTTGGAGGCCGTGTTCCGTTCCCTCAAATCCGAACTGGGCTTGCGCCCCGTCTATCACCGCACGGAGGGGCGGGTCGACGGGCACCTGTTCATCACGGTGCTGGCCTACCAGTTGGTGCAGGTGATCCGTCGCCGCCTGCGCCAGCACGGCATTAGCGACCGCTGGTCGACCCTGCGCGACATCCTCGCCGGTCAGTGCCGGGTCACCACCACCTTCCGCCGTGCGGACGGCCGCACCCTGCACGTGCGCAAGGCGACCCGGGCCGAGCCGGCGCAGCTGGCGATCATCCAGGCCTTGGGCAGCGATCCCAGCCCGGGAGGGATACAAAAAATGGTGGTCTGAACCGCTCAATTTCAAAGAATCACACGTTTGTAGTGCCACTCACCCATTTCGTCCGCTGTAAGTGGATGATCTTAAGAGAAGAATAATCTGGGGTGTTAAACTTGGGTTAATGAACTGGTGCGGGTGGTCCACACCGAGGCGGTGCTGTGGGTCCCCCCCTTACGCGAGCTGACGCAACAAGCCTTGGCGCAACGCCTGCGGACGGTGCCCGCCGACTTGTTCAACCGGGTGTTGCAGACCATTCTGCCGGTGTTGCAGGGTCGCTGGGCGGCGCGGCAGCGGCCCCTGCCGCCGGCGGTGGCCTGGGCCACCGCCCACTTTACGGCGGTTCTGATTGCCGATGGATCGACTCTGGATGTCCTGCTGCGGAAGATCGGTCTGCTGCGCGACGCCGTGAAGGCGCCCTTGGCCGGTCGGATGATGGCCCTACTGGATTTGGCGTCGCGGTTGCCGCGGCGGGTGTGGTATGACGCCGCCCCGAACGGTCATGATGCCCGCTTTTGGGAGCGCTTATTATCGGGGATTCCGACCGGGGCGCTGGTCCTCTTCGATCTGGGCTTGACCGATTTTGCGCGGGGGGCAACCCTCACGGCGCGGGGGGTGACCTGGCTGACCCGGGCGAAAAAGCACCTGAAGCATGAGGTGGTCCAGGTCTTGGTGCATACCGCGACGGTTCAAGATCGGATCGTCTGGATCGGCGAGGGGGCGACCCGCCAGCAGGTCCGGTTGATTGAAGTCCAGGCCCACGGCACGATCTATCGATATTTGACCAAGGCCCTGGACGTGACCCGCCTGCCGACCGTCCAGGCGGTGGCGCTGTACCCGCAGCGCTGGCGGGTGGAAGACGCCTTCTCGATCGTTAAGCGGTTGTTGGGATTAGCTTATTTCTACTGCGGCGCCGAAAATGCCATCGAAATGCAACTGTGGGCGACCTGGCTGTTGTATGCCGTGTTGATCGATTTGACCGACGCCGTCGCCGACGCCTTGGCGTGTCCGTTCGCGCAGATCTCGCCCGAAATGGTCTACCGCAGTCTGTATTTCGTGACCCACGCGGTCGCCCAAGACCCGGCCACCGACCCGGTCCGCTATTTGGCCGACCATGCCCGTGAGTTGGGCATTATCAAACGACCCCGCAAAAAAACGCCTCGTGAACATCCTCCAACACCTCCAATTTCCCCCTTGACAATCAACCAAATGGCTTAACTTGTAAGCAATGGGCTAAGCTCTGGATTCGGGAGGCAGGAGTCGCAGGTTCAAATCCTGTCACCCCGACCATTCAATCAACAGCTTAAGGCCGTTTTTCTTTCGTCCGAATTCTGGTCTATGACCAGATTATGGTGATCCAGCGTTTGGACGATCCCGTGCAACCGGTCGGGCAACCGGCGCGCAAGGACCAGGGATAACCACCTGATCATCGCTGATCCGAACCGAGTTCATGCCGCAGATCCACCACCCCGCCGCGCAAATGCACGTCTGATTGCGGGAAGGGAATCCCGATCCGGTTCGCACGCAGCGCCTGGAGAATGTGGCCATGCAAATCGTGAATCACCGGCTGGCGGTTGGCCAGTTCCCGCACGAATACCCGCACCTCGAACTTCAGCGCGCGCTCGCCAAACTCCAGGAGCCAGACCGCCGGAGCCGGCTCCTTGAGCACCAGCGGGTGCGCGACCGCCACCGCCAGCAAAACATCGTGAACTCGCGCGGGATCGCTGTCGTAACCGACTCCCACCGGAATCACCACCCGGGTGATCGGATCGTTTCGGGTCCAGTTGGTCAGCGAATTCGTCAGGAGATTGTTATTAGGAATGATCGTTTCCTTGCGATCCCAGTCGGTGACGGTGGTGGCGCGAATGTTGATGCGCGAGACCGTGCCGCTCAACTTATCCAGGGTCACGGTGTCGCCTACCCGGATCGGCCGTTCCAGCAGCAGAATCAACCCGGAAAAGAAATTGCTGAAAATTTCCTTCAGGCCGAACCCCAGGCCGACACCGAGCGCCGCAACCAGCCATTGAACCTGATTCCAGCCGATGCCGATGGTATCCAGCGCCGCCAACAGACCTATGCCGGTAATCAGGTAGCGGCTGATCGTGATGATGGCGTTGCGGTTGCCAGGCTCCATCTCCAGCCGCTGTAACACGACCAGCTCCAACACGCCCGGCAGGTTGTGCGCCAGGAAACCCACCAACAGTAACAGTGCCACCGCGCCTACGAAGTTGCCCAGGGTAATGTCCGCCACCTGCGCGCCGGCGGTGGTCTGCACCGTCTGATGCCAGAGAGTAAGATCGTTGAAAATGGTGAAGGCTGGGATCAGCCCGCCCCAGATTTGCCACAGCCCAAAGCCCAGTCCCAGCAACACCATCAGGCTCATCAGGCCGCGGGTCTGCTCGTTGATGGTGGTCAGGTCCAGGTCCGGCGGGGCCTGGAGTTCGATCAGGCCTTCCCCGGACGCCGGCGCGGCCTCCTTGTTGGCCCGGGCCGCCAGTTGCGCCTCGCGCTTGGCCATGGCGCGTTGCAGGGCCAGGCGGCGCTGGCTGATGTTGAGCCAGCGCAGGAACAGGTTGGCTAGCAGCACCGCCCCCAGCAGCAGCCAGCCCGTCAACGCCAGCCGGCCCCGCAACTGCAACGCGGTGTAGTAGTAGCCGGACAGCGCCAGCAGCACCATCAGCAAATAGCCGCCCACGATGAAGGGATACCAGACATAACGCAGCCGCCAGGTCGCGCCCGCGCGCTGCGCCAATTGAGCCAGCAGCGGCCGACCAGGTTTCAGCACTCGCCAGAGCAAAACCGTCAACGCCAGCGTGCTGATGCAAAAGCTCAACCGCCCCAAGGTATCGCTATACAGTGTTTCAGGTTGTACGTCGCACAGCCGGCTGACCATCACGCTCAACGGCCCGATCCACAAAAACCAGTGCAGGTGGCGGCGCAACCACTGGCAACCCGGTTCATGCCAGCCAAAATGCGCGATCGCCACCCCCTGAGGACGGCAAAGCTGGCGCAGGAAGGTGCAGCTCAGCATCACCAACGCGCCCAGAATCAGGCCCTGACTCAGCCCACGCGAGAAATCCCCATCATCGTGGGGGTCTCGTAAAAACCAGGCCAGCCAGCTCAGCAGCCACGGCCAGGGCAACGCCAGCAGCGCCGTGATTCCCAGGGCGCGCACGGTCAGCCAGAAACGGTCGTGGCCGACGTCCCCGATGGCTTCCACCTCCTCCCACAGACTTCGAATCAACCGCCGGCGGTAATACAGCAGGCCCAGCGGGGCCAGCACGCCCAGCAACGCCAGCAGAGGCTGGCTTTGCACGCCACGCAACAGATTTTGTCCGACCGCCCGCCAGTGTTCGGGGGCGATCAGCCAGTCAAACGACTGGTTTAAGCCGCGCAGCCACTCCGTGTCGAGCCGCGAACTACTGCGAATCCACAGCAAATACCGGTCGAGCAGCGTCCCGTACTGTTCGGCCTGGTCGCTCAGTTTGCGCTGGCTGTCGTCCGCCGCCACCAATTGGGTGATCAGATTGGCGTACCCACCGCCGAGCTTTTCCAACAACTGTTGGCGGTCAGCTAACAGGGAGCGCAACTCCGCGCTGACCGCCTGCCGTTGCGCGTCCGGCCATTGCGGGTCGAAAGCGGCTGACAATTCCTTGAGTTGATCCTCGACCGCTCGGGCGCGGCGCAGTTGCTCCTCGGTCTGATATTGCTCCAGGCGGGCCTGGATGATGTACTGCTGGCGGTCCCTGGCGTTACGCTGGTACTGGCGCACGTCCGGCAGATTGCGCCGTTCCTCGAGCAAAATCGGCCCGATGGCGTCGCTGAATCCGGCGATACCGAGTTGCTGTTTGACCCCGCGCATGCTCTCCGTCAACTCCGCCAGGTTCTGATCGAAACGGGTCTGGCGAGCACTGATCTCGTCGCCCTGTTGGACGATCTTCTTCAACCGGCGGCTGATGGCGGCGTTTTCCGCAGCGGCGGCCTGAATCGCCGCCGGTTTGGCGGCGGCCTCCTCGGTGGCCTGGGCAGTTTGTTGTGCGACCGCGGCGGCTTCATCGCGGCGGCGCGTGTTGAGCAATCCTTGGAGTTGCTGGGCCTGAATCTGGGCATGGGCGACTTCCTGCACGGCGACGGCACGTTGGGCGTTCAGCAAGGCCAGTCGGGCATCGTAACTCAACTGTTCCTGCTCCAGCATGGCGATCTGCTGCGTCAACGCCTGCCGCTGGGTGGTCAACGCCACCTGCCGCGTATCGGCCAACAGCGGCGAGGCGGCGGTCAGGCTGTCGGCTTGCAGCTTGGCGTCCAGTTCGACGACTTGCTGCTTCAGGCCGCTCAGTTCGATCGGGATATTCTTGGGGCGGGCCTGCTGCGTCGTCAGTTGCTGGTCCAGATCGTTCAGGCGCTTTTGGGCGTTGCCCAGACTGACCTGGACTTGCGCCAGTTGTTTGGCCAAATTCTCTGAGGACAGCGTGGGGGATGGCTCGGGTGGCGGCTTGTCGGTCAGAGCTTGTTGGAGACGGGCCGCCTCCGCCGGGGCTGATTGCAACTGTTGCTGATAGGTGGCGGTGTTGTCAGCGAAGTTTTTCGTGGCCTGCAACTGGCTGATGGCCTGTTGGTACAAATCCTTGGCCTGGGTGCGTTCACTTTCCGGCAAATCACGGATGGTGGCGAGCGCAGTCAGCCTGGCCTGTACCTGCTCGATAGTAAGGGCGGCAGATACCGCCGGGCTGGCCGGGGATGCCGCATGGCCAATCTGGAAGCCAAACCCTAGCAGCAGCGACAGTGTAAGATAACGCAACCAGGCGATATTCATCGGTAACCGGTAACCTCCATCGAATGCCATCTTCCGGGCGATCCGTGATGTCGATCGGCATTTTACGCAAACTTTGGCGGCCCCGCGCGCAAAGGATTGATTCCTTGAGTCCATCGCGGGCAACATTCAAAATTGCGCGCGGTGTTGGCTGGTGCGTTCGCGCTGGTTGACGGTAATCCGTTTCGTCATTGTTCCCCAAATCACGAGGAAACCTTGATATGCGATTGATTCTGTTGGGCGCTCCCGGCGCCGGTAAGGGCACTGTAGCCAAGCTGCTGACGCAGTTGGACGGTTCGGTGCAAATCTCCACCGGCGACATCCTGCGCGGCGCGGTGCAGGCCGGCACGGAGTTGGGCAGGAAGGCCGAGACCTTTATGAAAGCCGGCGAACTGGTGCCGGACGACTTGATCATGGGCATCATGGAAAAACGCCTGCAAGAACCGGATTGCGCCAAGGGCTTTCTGCTGGACGGCTTCCCCCGGACCATTCCCCAAGCCGAAGCGCTTAAGGCGATGTTGGTCCGGTTGGGCGTTCGGCTTGACGTGGTGGCGAACATCGACGTGCCGCGTGCGGAGATTCTCAACCGGCTGACGACCCGCCGCACCTGCGTCAATACGCAGTGCCAGGCGATCTATAACGTCCGGAGCCAGCCGCCCAAGGTCGAGGGGATTTGCGACAAATGCGGCAGCCCGGTGGTGCAGCGCGACGATGAAACCGAGGCGGCCATCGGCCGTCGTCTCGACATCTACAATGAGAAAACCGCTCCACTGGTGGACTTCTACCGTCAGGAAGGCTTAGTGCTAACGATCACCGCTCCCACCAGCGAGGGCGTAGTGGCCGCCATCCAGGAACGGATCGCGGGTTGAGCGCGACCTCGACCCACCCCTCGCCCTTTGGGCGAGGGGCCTTCCGGCCCACTTCCCTACCCTCGTTCCCCGTTTTTACCGTTCGCCACACCGAGGGATCGGCCCGATGGGTGGGAAAGCGCCGCGCCGATATCCGCCATGGAGCCGTTCCTGGCGCTATAATTCCCGCATCCACCACCACCACAGGGTGCGACGGGAGTCATGAAACGACGGGAACTCTTGCTGCGATTGTTGGGACTGGCCGCATGCGGTGCATGGCCGGCCTCGCTGGTTCGCGCCGCCACGGCCGATAGCGCTTCCGCCACCGAGGGTCAGCCGTTCAGCCCCGAATGGCTGCGGGAAACCGCGCAACGGTTGGCGCGGGAGCCTTACATCCCCCTCACCGACGCCCGCCCCCCCTGGCTGGCGGCCATGGATTACGACGACTATCAGGCTCTCAACAACTTCCGCGCCGAGCGCAGCCTGTGGGGCGGCGGCGAACTGCCGTTCCAGGCACGGTTTTTCCATCTGGGATTGTATTTTCATCACCCCGTCGGCCTGTACGAAGCCACCGATGGGGTCGCTCGACCGATTCACTTCTCCCCGGACCTGTTCAAATATGGCCCGAAGGTCAAGGACCGGATTCCCGAACAGGTCGGCGATCTCGGTTTCGCCGGCTTCCGGGTTAACAGCCGCGCCGACTGGGACCGGGACATGTTCGCCTTCCTCGGCGCCAGCTATTTCCGCGCGGTCGGGGCCAGCAAACAGTACGGCCTGTCCGCCCGTGGCCTGGCCATCGACACCGGCATGGACCGCCCGGAGGAATTTCCCACCTTCCGGGCATTCTGGCTGGAGCGGCCTGCGCCGAACGCGACCGCCCTGACCCTTCACGCCCTGCTCGACAGTCCCAGCATTACTGGCGCCTATCGCTTCGTGGTCACTCCCGGCGATGTCACGATCATGCAGGTCGAGGCCCGGCTGTTCCCGCGTCAACCCATCGAACGGCTGGGCATCGCGCCGATGACCTCGATGTTTCAATGTGGCGAGAACGACCGGCGCATCGCCGACGACTATCGCCCGGAAATCCATGATTCCGATGGCTTGGCGCTGTGGACCGGCACGGGCGAATGGATCTGGCGGCCACTCCTCAATCCCCACTATATCCGGGTCAACTCCTTCGTGGATGACCGCCCGCGCGGCTTTGGCCTGCTGCAACGCGACCGGGAATTCGCCCATTACCAGGATGACGCCGCCTTTTACCACCGCCGTCCGTCGCTGTGGGTGGAACCGGTCGGAAACTGGGGGCGGGGCATGGTGCAACTGGTCGAACTGCCCACCGCCGATGAGACCCTGGATAATATCGTGGCGTTCTGGAATCCGGCGCAAGCGGTGGAACCTGGCCGGGAACTGGCGTTCGACTATCGCCTGTACTGGGGCGCGCAGCCGCCGGTACGGCCCACGGTCGCCGAGGTGGTCGCCACTCGCCTCGGGTCCGGCGGCATGCCCGGCCAGAAGCTCACCGAGCCGATGCGCAAGTTCGTGATCGATTTCCAGGGAGGGCCGTTGGCGCAGTTATCTCAGGACGCCAAGGTGCAAGCCGCAGTCACCGCCTCGCGCGGGGAAATCCGCGATGTGGTGGTCCGGCCGCTCAAGGAATCCGGCCTGTGGCGCTGCCACTTCGACCTCGTCGTCACCGGCAGCCAACCAGTGGACCTGCGCTGCTACCTGCGTGACGTCAACGGCGCGCTCAGCGAGACCTGGCTATACCAGTGGTCGCCACCGCCGGGAACGCCGGGAACGCCGGGAACGCCGGGCTAAAGGTGTACGGATTTCGCTGGCTCCCCGGCGGTTTTGGCTGAATGCGCTAAAATTCCCGTGGCGTGCAGCCGCTCGCCTTGTGGAGTCCAGTGACCATGGTATTGCGCTTCTTCAACTCCCTTTTCAACGTGGAGCAGGAACCTGCCAGCAGGTTCGATAAGGCCATGATCCAGGCGGCCATCGAGCGCGTCGTGGACGGCACTGACCCCCGCCTGCGCGCGGTCCGGCACTACCGCCGCAAGTTGAGGATACCGGTAGAACGGACCATCGAGTACGTGATGGCGCAGATCGCGGTTCTGCCGCCTCCCATCGAGGCCGGGCGGCGTGGGTTCACCGCCGATCCGCATCTGCGCGCCCTGTTCGCCTCGCCCGAGCAGTTGCTGGAAACCCTGAGCTTCAGCCCGGCCATGTCCAACTACCGCCAGTGCAACAACGGCTCGTGCCCCCTGGAACTGTACGCCGCGCTGCGCACGGAACGGATTGAACGCAACACGCTGGGCATCGCCATGCAAGGCGATCAGCTCCAACGGGAGGTGCCCCAGGTCGCGGTGCTATTCAAGGAGCCCCGCGTGGTGTTTCCGAACTCCAGCGAAGCCGAGACCCGCCGGGAGCTGCTGCACCGGATGTTCGATTACCTGATCGAGGGTGCGCTGCAACACCTGGTTTCCCTGCGCGCCCGCAAGCAAGAGCTGGAGAAGCGCCAGCGTCATCTCCTCCAGAACAAGGTTGGCGTGCTAAAGTCGGCTCGGCTGGGTCTGGAATCGCTGCTCGATGAATCGGGGTCGCCGCCGTCGCCCGATCACGCTACCATCGAGCGCCAACTTGAAGAAATTCAAACCGAACTGAGCCAGATTCGCGCCGACACCGCCACTCTCGACGATCACCTCGCCCTGGTCGCCGAAACTTTGAGCGCACCGGAGCAGTATCTGCGGCTGGACCCGGTCGCGCTAACGCTAGATCACATGAACGTCAAGGTTGCGCCAGGCTCGGAACGGGTCAGCAACACTCTGACCCTCCGGGAGGTCCGGGTCGGGACCCAGCGGTTTGTCGTGCTGCTGGTCAAGTTCTCCAGCAGCGAACTGCTGGAGCAGCCGGATTTCTTCGAGGAGGCTCAGCGTCTGCTCTACCTGGGCGATCAGCCCCGCCTCACCACGATTTAACCGCGCCAACCTGGGAAAATTTACAGAAGGGATTTTTTCGCCAAAGCCCAGCGTTTGCTTTTCCTGAACGATCAGCCCCGGCTCACGGTTTGACCGGCTCCGGTCCGGCGCGGGCGGCGAGCAGCCGTTCGAACTCCTCCAACGGCAGCACTTGGCCGAACAGATAACCCTGAAACTGATCGCAGCCGCGCGCGTTCAGAAACGCGTACTGTGCTTCGGTCTCCACGCCTTCCGCCAGCACCTGCAACCGCAACTGCCGGCCCATGGCGATGATCGTTTCCACGATCACCGCGTCGTTGGGGTTTTCGACCAGATCACGCACGAAGGAGCGGTCGATCTTGAGCTGATCCAGCGGCAACCGCTGCAGATAGGCCAGCGAAGAATAGCCGGTGCCGAAATCGTCGAGCGAAAACCCGATCCCCAGCGTTTTTAGCCGCTGCATGATGACGACCGCCTCATCCACCTCGTCGATCAGCAGGCTCTCGGTGATCTCCAGCTTGAGCCGGCGAGCGTCGCAGCCGCTTTGGCGCAAGGCGATCCTGATATCGGCGGCGAAATTCGGCTGGCGAAACTGGCGTGGGCTAACGTTGACCGCCAAGGCGAAATCGGGCGCCAGCAGCCCGGCCCGCTCCCAGTACGCCAACCGCCAGCAGGCGGATTGGATAACCCACTGGCCGATAGCCACGATCACATCGCTCTCTTCAGCCAGGGGAATGAAGTCGGTGGACGCTATCGCGCCAAGTCGCGGGTGCCACCAGCGGAGCAGCAGTTCACCACCGACCACTTGGCGCTGGGCGTTCAACTGCGGCTGGCAATACAACAGCAACTGCTCCCCGGCCAGCGCCTGGCGCAGATCGTAGTGCAGGGCCACCCGCTCGGCCAGCGCTACCGCCAGCACCGGATCGAAAAAGCGCAGCGTGTTGCGACCGGCGGACTTGGCCTCGTACATCGCAGCTTCGGCCCGTTTGAGAAACGCTTCCGGCCGCTCCAGAGGATCGCGGAACAGAACGATGCCGACGCTGGCGCTCAACGGGCAGTCGCGCCCTTCGAGCGTGAAGGTGCGATCACAAGAGGCCAGAATGCGTTCCGCCACCCGTTCGGCTCGTACCGCCGCCGACTTCCCGTCGGAACCCAGTTGTTCCAATACCACCGCGAAATCGTCGCCGCCCAACCGGACCACACCAGCGCCGGATGGCGCCAGGGCCTGGAGAATCTGCGCCACCTGGATCAACAGTTCGTCACCGCTGTCGTGGCCGAACGCATCGTTCACGGCCTTGAAATAATCGAGATCGACCAGCAGCAACGCGCCATGGCTGTTGGTGTGGCGGGCGGCGGCGAACGCCTGCTCCAGCCGGTCGTAGAACTGGCGGCGATTGGGCAGGCCGGTGAGCGCGTCGTGCAGTCCCAGATAGCGAATGCGCTCCTCGGCCTCCTTGTGGGCCGAGATGTCGGTGAACGACACCACTACCGCATGGGGCTGTCGGCTGCCGGGCTGAAACAGGGGTTGGGCGTTGATCAGCAGCCAGTGGTTGACTCCGCCACCACCCTGCACGCCCATGACCACCCCATGGCGCGGCTGGCCATCGTTCAGCGCCAGCGTGGCGGGAAATTCCGCCGCCGGGAACGGACGGCCATCCTCCCGCACTGCGTCCCACTGGTTGGCGAACAGGCTGTAACCGCCGGGACGGTTCGCATCGAGGCCCAGAATGCGACAAGCGCTGTCGTTCCAGGTCACCAGCTTGCCAGTGCGATCCACCAGCACCACGCCATCGGCCAGTGCCGCGACCAGGGTCCGGTAGAGCGTCTCGCTCTCGCGCAACGATTCACGCAGGGCGTATTGCGCCGTCACGTCGCGGAATACCAGCACCACGCCCTGCAAAACACCGTCATCGTCGCGGATCGGCGCGGCGTTGTCGGCGATCTGGCATTCCTGGCCGCTGCGGCTAACCAGCGTGACATGGTTGCCCAGTTCAACCTGCTCGCCGCTTTGCAGAACCTGGGCGACCGGATCGGCGACCGGCTGGCGGGTTCGGGCATCAGTCAGCTTGAAAATCCGGGTCATCGGCTGATCGACCGCCTGATCCACCGACCAGCCGGTGAGCCGCTCCGCGACCGGATTCATCCGTTGTACCCGCCCCCCGGCGTCGGTGACGATGACCGCATCGCCGAGCGAACGCAGGGTAATGGCCAGATGCTTTTCGCGCGCCCGCAATTGCTCGATGGTCCACCGCAACTGCTGGCGCATCCGGTTGAAAGCGGTCACCAGTTGCCCGAGTTCGCCATGACCACGCCAGTGAATATCCTCGTCATCAAAGTCGCCAACCGTGATGCGGCGGGCGGCGGCGGTCAGATACCCCAGTGGCTGGATCACCAGTCGCCGCAGCAACTCCATCAGGGCCAGCGCAACCAGGAGGATGACGCCGGCGAACACCAGGGTTTCCTGTTGCAGTTTCAGCCACAACGCCGCCTGCTCGGGACGGAGGTCATACTCCAGAAACAGCACGCCCTGCCGCGAGGACCGCGGTGCGCCCGCTTGCGTCGCCAGCGTCAGCGGAGAGTAGGCGTGAATATGTTCATCAACGCCGCCGGTCAGGACGAGCGGTCGACCGGTTTCGCGCACCTGCTGGAACGCAGCGGGATCAAAATGCGGCACCGCGGCGGTGGGCTGGCCTTTCCACGCCGCTTGGGTCGCCAGCACGACCTGATCGGCGTCGTCAATGACCGCCAGGGTCTGGACGGACGGTTGAATCGTCAGCCAGGTCAAAACCTGTTCGGCGCGGCCCCAATCCCCGCGCGCCACATCGCGTCCCAACGTCGCCTCCAGTCGCGCCATGTCGTCGCGAACCTGCTCCAACCCCTGGTGCAGCACCTGTTCGTTCCAGGCGTGGTAGCGGTACGCCGACAGGCTACCCCACAGCAGCGCCAGCGCCAGCAACAAGCCCAGCGGTAGCCCGCGACTGATGGGAAAGGCGCGCAGGGCGATCATAAGCGGGCCAGTTCAGTGCGGCGCGGCGGCGTGATGAAAGGGGGCCATGTTCAAAAGTTCCTGAATGATGGCATCATTCGCATCTTAACTTATTGAATCAACAGAATTAATCGGCGACAGCTCATCATCCGTGACGCTGGATCCATGCTCAATATACCATTAATAATACGTAATGGTTGAAAAATGGGAAGAATAAAGCCTACAAAATCCCGGAAGCCAGCCGGTGAGCGTAACGGGTGGTTTCCGGCAAGCGGTAGCGGGTGCAGCAATGCATCACATACGCGAGCGCCGTCTCCTGGCTAATGCGATGGCCGGGCGAAACATACACCGGTTTGACGCCGGGCCGGGTGCGCAGGACCGCGCCGATGATCTCCTCCCCCGCGCGCAACGGCGTCCAGGCGCCGCGCTGGTTTGGCGGCTCCTCGTGCGTCCCGCACAACCGGCTCTTGGCCACGCCAATCGAGGGAAGATCCGCGAGCAGACCGAGATGGCTGGCGAGGCCGAAGCGGCGCGGATGAGCGATGCCCTGCCCGTCGCACAGCAGCAAATCCGGCGACTCGCGCAACTGTTCCAGCGCCGCCAGCACTGCCGGCAATTCGCGGAACGACAACAGGCCGGGAATGTAGGGAAACGTGGTCGGACGCCGGGCGATGGCGGATTCCAGCAACTCCAGTTCGGGATAGCGCAACACCGCCACCGCCGCGCGAGTCACCGTCCCGTCCGCCTCGAATCCCACATCCACACCAGCGACCCGCCGCACCGGCCCCAGTCGATCGGTCAGGATCAGATGCGCCCGCAGTTCCCGCTGCAAGACGACCGCGTCGGCAGGGGCAAGCATCCAGGGATGCGAAAAACACGTTTTCATTGAGGCAAGTTTATTCCCGGTCCCGGCGCGGTTAAACTGGCGCCCCTGTTGGCAACCCTGGTCTCAAGCAAGGCATCGTCATGCGGCAACTCAAACTCGGCATTCCCAAGGGCAGTCTGGAAGCCTCCACCATCGCGTTGTTCGGCCAGGCCGGCTGGACCATCAGTCCCCACAGCCGTAATTACTTCCCCACTATCAACGACCCGGAAATCGGCTGCGCGCTGGTGCGCTCGCAGGAAATGGCGCCCTACGTCGCCAACGGCACCCTTGATGCCGGCCTGACCGGGCTCGACTGGATTCTGGAAACCGGGGCCGACGTGATGGAAATCGCTGAGCTGAGCTACTCGAAAAGCTCCGATCAACCCGCCCGCTGGGTGCTGATCGTCAGCGGTGATTCTCCGATCCGCACGGTGGAGGACCTGGCCGGCAAGCGCATCGCCACCGAGCTGGTCGGCTTCACTCGTCGTTACCTGGCCGAACGCGGCATCGAGGCGATGGTCGAATTTTCCTGGGGCGCGACCGAGGCCAAGGTGGTCGAGGGTCTGGCCGACGCGGCGGTGGAAATCACCGAAACCGGTAGCACCATCCGCGCTCACGGCCTGCGCATCGTCTGCGACCTGTTGCACACCACCACCCGGCTGATCGCCAGCCGCGCCGCGCTGGCCGATCCGTGGAAAAAGGCCAAGATCGAGCAGATCGCTCTGCTCACTCGCGCCGCGCTGGCCGCCCGCAACAAGGTGGCGCTGAAAATGAACGTCCCGGCGACGCGGCTGGACGACGTGGTGCGACTCCTGCCCAGCCTGCACGCGCCCACTGTCAGCCACCTGTACGACCGTGACTGGCTGGCGCTGGAAACCGTGGTGGACAGCCACCTGGTGCGCGATTTGATTCCCCGCCTCACCGCGGCCGGCGCCCAGGGCATTCTCGAATACGAGCTGAAAAAAATGGTCTGAGTCGAGGCCGAAACACCGGCGCGGCTTGACCGCGGGCGCCTGCCGCCCTGCCGATAGCCGAAACCTTCATGAGTTTTCGGCGGCTTTCCCGTAAAAGCGGCCATAACGAAATCGGGGTTGCTCGTTGCCGGCATCGCCCGAATATCGTTAAACTTTTCCCGTCAATCGATTATTAAGTTCCATGGAGTTCGACATGGCTGTAGAACGCACCCTTTCCATCATCAAGCCCGGCGCCGTCGCCCGGAACCTGATCGGCAAGATCATCACCCGCTTCGAGGAGGAGGGCCTGCACATCGTCGCGGCCCGAATGATCCACCTCACCCGGGAGCAGGCCGGAGCCTTTTACGCCGTTCACCGTGAGCGCCCGTTTTACTCGGAACTGGTGGCCTACATGACGGAAAGCCCGATCATCGCCCTGGTGCTGGAAGGCGAGAACGCCATCGCCCGCAACCGCGACCTGATGGGCGCCACCGACCCGAGCAAGGCCCTGCCGGGCACCATTCGCGGCGACTACGCCGTGAGCATCACCCGCAACACGGTCCACGGCTCCGACGGCCCGGAAACCGCCGCCACGGAAATCGCCTTCTTCTTCAGCCAGGCCGACCTGCCGGCCCCGCGCGCCGACTGAAGCCCCGACGCCTCGCCGACCGTGACCACCGATACTGGCAAGCTCAACCTGCTCGATCTGGATCGCCGCGATCTGGAGGCGTTCTTCGTCGCGCTCGGCGAAAAGCCCTTCCGCGCGACCCAGGTCATGAAGTGGATTTACCACGAGCGGGTCACTGACTTCGCCGCCATGACCAACCTGAGCAAGACATTGCGGGAACGGCTGGCCGAATGCGCCAAAATCCGCCCACCCGAGGTGGTTCTCGATCACGCCTCGCGCGACGGCTCGCACAAATGGCTGATCCGGCTCGATAGCGGCAACAGCATCGAAATGGTGTTCATCCCCGAACCGGATCGCGGCACCCTGTGCGTGTCCTCGCAGATCGGCTGT
>JBDHRD010000063.1:0-15763 GCA_039807425.1 Candidatus Contendibacter sp.
CCCGCCGATGCCGAGGGGGTGGTCATCGGTGGCAAGAACCTGCTGGTGGGCAGTCTGGAATACGAGCACCGGGTCTGGGATCAGTGGAGCGTCGCCGCGTTCGTGGACAGTGGCGATGCGTTCGATGGCGCCAGTCCCGAGTTGAAAACCGGCGTCGGAATCGGACTGCGCTGGCGTTCGCCGGTCGGACCGGTACGACTGGATCTGGCCTCCGGGCTGGACCGGCCACCCGGCGACGTGTTCCGTTTCTCCTTCAGCATCGGACCCGAACTGTGAACCTGCTCCGCCTCGCGCGCCGCCTGCTGTTCTGGCTGTTCGGACTCTTACTGCTGATGCTGCTGCTGATCCTGCTAATGGCGGGATCCACGGTCTCCACCGAAATAGGCCTCCGGGGTTTGCTGGTGCTGGCCGGGCGGGTTTTGCCCGGCCAATTGAGCGTCGGTTCCGTCAGCGGCCACTTGCTGGGGCCATTGCGGATCGAGCGGGTGCGCTACGAGGATGGCCCCCTCAAGATTACGCTCGCCCTGGGCGAATTCGACTGGCAACCTGCCGCTCTGTTCGACGCCGCGCTAACCGTCAATCGTCTCCACGTCGATGGGCTGGAACTGCAACTGCCGCCTGGCGAGAAAACCGCGCCCGCCGCTACCTCCGAGCCGCTCACACTACCGGACATCCGCCTGCCGCTGGCGATTAACATCCATGACCTGCAAGGCCGCGACATTCGCATCCTGCCGGCCGGGGCCGAACCCATCGTCATTGACGCCGTCAGCCTCAAGGCTCGCGCCGAAGCCGATGGACTCACCCTCGAAATACTGGAAATCCGGGCGCCACAAGGCGAAGCACGGTTGAGCGGCCGTTTGAATCCCACCGGCGGCTATCCGCTCCAGGTCCAACTTGACTGGCACACCCGACTCCCGGACCATGGAACCTTCACCGGTCAAGGTCAAATCGAGGGCGAACTGCGCGAACGCTTGCAACTGATCCAGCAGGTCACCGGCGCGGCCACGCTGGACCTGAGCGGCGAAGTCCGCCAACCGCTCGACCCGCAACCCGCCTGGTCGGCCCAAGCTAAATTGGATGTAACCGACCTCAAACCCTTTGTCCCGAACCTGGCTGGCAAACCCTTGACCGTACAGCTCGACGCCAAGGGCGTACTGGCCCGGTTCGAGGGCCAGGGCGAAATCAATACCGCCCTGCCCGAACTCGGTCCCGCCACTTTGAAATTCACTGCCACCGGCGACGAACAGGCACTGAAGCTGGACGAACTGCGGCTGACCGCCACCGGCCGGCCACTGACGCTGAACGCCAAGGGTGACCTGCAATTCGCCGAACTGCGCTTCAACGCTTCCGGCCAATGGCAAGCCCTGGTTTGGCCGCTGACCGGCCCGGCGCAGGTGGAAAGCGCCCAGGGCGATTTCGCCGCCGAAGGCACGCCCAAGGACTACCGGTTTCAACTCGCCGCCGAGGTGCAAGGCCCCGATATTCCCAAGGGCCGGTGGACACTGGCCGGTCAGGGTTCCGATCAGGCGGTACGCGAGGTGAAGCTCAATGGCCAAACGCTGGAAGGCGTGATCCAGGGCAACGCCGATGTCGCCTGGCTGCCCACCGTGCGCTGGCAAACCGAACTGACCGGCACGGGACTCAATCCCGGCGTGCAGTGGAAAGACGCGCCCGGCAAACTGAACCTGCGGCTCAAAAGCGACGGTGGACTGGAAGGGGCGGGATTACGCGCCAATCTCCTGCTGGAAGAACTGGCTGGCACGCTGAGCGGACAGGCGGTGCGGGGCAATGCCGATGTCAGGGTTCAGGACCAAAATCTGACCATCAAAACCTTGCGTCTGGACGCGGGCGACGCCCGGCTGGAAGCGGATGGATCGTTGGCCGAGCGCTGGGATTTGCGTTGGCAACTGAACGCACCGCAACTGAAATCACTGGTTCCCGGATTCAGCGGAACCATCGCCAGCAGCGGCAACCTGAGCGGCCCCCGCGACCGGCCGGCAGTGGTGGCCAACTTCACGGTGCAAAATCTGCGGCAGGGCGACACGCAAATCCAGCAATTACGCGGCCAGGTCAATATGGATATCAGCGGCGCCCGCCGTTCCCAACTGAAAGTCAGCGGCGAAGGGCTGACGCTGGGCGGCCAGAACTGGAAATCCCTCACCCTCGACGGTTCCGGCACGCCCGCCGCGCACGATCTTAAAGCGGAACTGGCCGGCGAACCGGGCCGGTTCCTGCTGGCTTTGGCCGGCAGTCTGCAAACTGCCTCCCTGCTCTGGCAGGGCCGCGTCACGCAACTCAGCGCCAGGGATACCGTCGCCGGGAACTGGAGCCTGGATCGACCGGTCCCGGTGCGCGCTTCGGCCAAGGCCGCCAGTCTGGATGCCGCCTGTCTGAGCAGTGCGCCAACCCGCGTGTGCCTGCAAGGCCAGTGGGAACAATCCGGCGCCTTCAACGGCCGGATGCAACTCAGTAACCTCACCCCGGACCGGTTCAAGCCTCTTTTACCCCAGGGGATGTCGCTTGCGACCCATGTCGGCGGCGAAGCCACCGCCAGCGGCAAAATCGGTGGCGCATTGCAAGGGAAGCTCAACCTGACCATCGCCCCCGGCAGTTTCAGCATGACCACCAACGGCCAGCCGATGCGCTTGACTCTCAGGGGCGGCGCCCTGCGATTCGATACCGACGGCCGCACCGCCAGCGGCCAGGCCAGACTGGATCTCGCTCAAACCGGGCAACTCCAGCTCGATCTGCAAGCGCAGGATCCCTTCGGCGCCGCCCGGCTGAACGGCAAGTTCGACGCCACCATCACCGACCTGTCGCTGGTGTCAGCGTTCGTACCCCAGGTACAAGATGTCTCGGGACGACTGCGGGCAAACATCAACTTCGCCGGGGCCGTCCCCCGGTTGGTGCTCAGGGGCGATATCCGGCTGGAAAATGCCGGCATGACGGTTCCACCAGCCGGTATCAAACTTCAAAATTTACAGTTCTCCGCCGTCAGCACCGGACAGGGACCTCTGCAACTATCGGGCTCGGTTCGCTCGGCCCCGGGCCAATTGCAACTGAACGGAACCGTGGATCCCCTGCAGCCGCGATTCGATCTGACGCTCCAGGGTGAAAATTTTCAGGTGCTCGACACCACCGACATGCAGATTCAGATCAGTCCGGACCTCAAGTTCGAGATTACCCGGCAACAGGCCCGCATCGATGGAACGGTGACCATTCCGAAAGCCCATCTGCGCCCCGGCGGCGAACGTCCGGGCGCCGTCAGACCTTCGGCGGACGTCGTCCTGGTCAACGGTGCCGATAGCGCCGCGCCCGCCAAGCCTACGGGTTTCGAGATCTTCGCACGGGTACGGGTCATTCTGGGTAACGACGTGCATCTGGAAACGCCCGCCTTCAAAGGCCGGTTGCAAGGGAATTTGGTGGTGGAGGAAACTCCGCAACTGGCGCCGCGCGGCACCGGCAGCATCGAGGTCGTCGCTGGCGACTACCGGATCTTCGGCGAGGCGATTCAGATCCAGCGCGGACGACTGCTGTTCAGCAGCAGCCCGCTCGACAATCCAGGACTGGATTTGCGGGTAGCGCGGCAGGTTCAGGGTTCTTCCACCACGGGTGGCGCGATCACCGCTGGCGCGCAAATCCGGGGCACACTGAGACAACCCCGGGTCACCCTGTTCTCGGAACCCAGCATGCCCGATTCCAGTATCCTGTCCTATCTGGTGCTGGGCCGGGCCCCCGGGGGAGGTGGTTCGGGCGGGGAATCGGCGCTGCTGTTCAAGGCCGCCAACGCCATGGGGTTGGGGGGTGGAGGTGCGCTCGCCCGGAATCTGGGCGATGCGCTCGGTCTGGATTCGCTGGAATTGGGCGGTAACGGTGGTAGCGATACCGCGCTGATGCTGGGTAAATACCTGACGCCAGATCTGTATGTCGGCTATGGGGTTGGCCTGCTCAACGCTGTCAATACCTTCAACGTCAAGTACCGGCTCAACCGGCGGTTGGCCTTCGAGTTAACCAACAGCGACAGGGGCACCGGCGCCGATCTGATCTACATCATCGAGCGGTGACTTGAAAGATCGCGGGCATGGCCGGCTTTTACCCGGTATATTCTGGTTCGTTCCCCGCTTTCCACTTGATGTTGCAACCGATGCTGGGCTTCTGGTCGGGCGAAACTGGCTGACCCGCCAGCGCCGCGTCCGCCGCCGCCCCCAAATCAACACCCGTCACCGGAACGTTGTTACCCGGCCGGCTGCCGTCGAACTGGCCGCGATAGACCAGCTTGCGACCAGCGTCAAACAGAAAGAAATCCGGGGTGCAGGCGGCTCGATACGCCTTGGCCACCGCCTGAGTTTCATCGTACAGATAGGGAAAGGGATAACCGAACGTCCGGGCATCCTCGACCATTTTCGCCGGACTGTCATCGGGATAATTCGCCACGTCGTTGGCGTTGACGGCGACGATGGCCAGCCCCCGGGCCTGATACTCCCGCGCGAACTGAATCAGACCCTGACGGATATGCTTGACGAACGGGCAATGGTTGGACATGAAGATCACCAGCAACGCCGGGGCGGTCTGGAAATCGGCCAGGGCGACCGTGCGGCCGGTGGCGGGTTCCGACAGATTGAACACCGGTGCGGGCGTACCCAGCGGGAGCATGGTGGAAGCGGTTTGAGCCATGTTTCATACCTCAAGGATGGGGAAGGATGGAACGGAAAATGGGCTGCTCACTATGACCGCTACCGCTGGATTGGGTTGCAACCGCTTCCTCCCGAACCAAGCCGGCCCACCATGGTCAATCCCGACGAATTCGACGG
Source organism: Candidatus Contendibacter sp. (assembly GCA_039807425.1). Lineage (GTDB taxonomy): Bacteria > Pseudomonadota > Gammaproteobacteria > Competibacterales > Competibacteraceae > Contendibacter. Next base: position 4,812 of record JBDHRD010000063.1, read on the forward strand.
TTTTTTCCAAATCTCGCCAACGTTAGATTGAGGAGAGTTTTCGATGCAACGACTTAAAACGTCCTTCTGGCCCATCGCGGTCCTCGGCTTGTGGTGGGGCGCGCTGGCCCAGGCGGCGGAGTATCCCGATTTCGTCACTCTGGTCGAGCGGTACAGCCCGGCGGTGGTCAGCATTCAGACCAAGGCCGACGTCAAGCAAAAAAATCAGTGGGGCCGCGGCCACCCGCCCATTCCTGAAAACAGCCCGTTTCACGACTATTTCAAGAAGTTCTTCGAGCAAATGCCGGATTTGTCCACGCCGCCGCGCGCCTCGGTGGGTTCCGGCTTCATCATCTCGGCGGATGGCTACATCGTCACCAACGCCCACGTGGTCGATGAGGTGGACAGCATCGTGGTCGGCCTGAACGACCGCAGCGAACTGCCCGCCCAGGTCATTGGCAAGGACAGCCGCAGCGACATTGCCCTGCTCAAGGTCAAGACCGACGCCAGCCTGCCCACCGTCAAGATCGGCGACATCGGCAAGGTCAAGGTCGGCCAGTGGGTGCTGGCCATCGGCTCGCCGTTCGGCTTCGAGCGCACCGCCACCCAAGGCATCATCAGCGCCCTGGGCCGCAGCCTGCCCAGCGACAACTACGTGCCCTTCATCCAGACCGACGCCGCCGTCAACCCCGGCAATTCCGGCGGGCCGCTGTTCAATCTCGACGGCGAGGTGATCGGCGTCAACTCGCAAATTTACAGCCGCTCCGGCGGGTATCAGGGCCTGTCCTTCGCCGTGCCCATCGATGTCGCCATGGAGGTGGTGGATCAGATCAAAGCCGGCGGCAAGGTGGCGCGCGGCTGGCTGGGCGTGATGATTCAGGAAGTCACGCCGGAACTGGCGCAATCCTTCGGTCTCGACAAACCGCGCGGCGCACTGGTGGGCCAAGTGATGGCTGATACTCCCGCGCAGGCCGCCGGCATCAAGGCCGGCGACATCATCGTCGCCTTCAACGGCCAGCCGGTGCGAGCTTCCAGCGATTTACCCCTGATGGTCGGCCGCACCCGACCCGGCGTCAGCGCGCCGCTCACCGTGATCCGCGACGGCAAGGAGCAAGCCCTGACTGTTCAGATCGCGCAACTGCCCGAGGACACCAAACTGCAACAGGCCATCGCCGAACCGCCGTCCAGCAACCGGCTCGGCCTGCTGGTGACCGAACTGTCCCCCGACAAGCGGAAGAAAGGTGATCAGGGCGTGCTGGTCAAGGATGTGGACGAAGGTCCAGCCGCCAGCGCCGGCATCCGGCCGGGCGACATCATCACCCGCCTCAACAACGTCGAGGTAACCAGCACCGAACAGTTCGCGGATTTGGTGAAGACACTGCCGGCGGGCCGACCGGTTCCGGTCTTGATCAAGCGCGATAACGGCTCGCTGTTCCTGGCGTTGACGATTTCCGAAGAAAAAAAGGAATAAGCGCCCTCTCTCGCCTCCCCTCTTCTCCCACTGGAGGAGGAGGGAGGCGCAGGCCCGAAATGCCATCGTCGGCTTTCCGACAACGTCCCGCCGAACCCTCAGGAAACCCCGCGCCTTGGCCCAAGCCGATCCGCGTCATCAGGGCGCTCCCAGATACTGCCAGGCACGGGCCTTGAACAGACAGTAGACAGTGTCGCCTTCTGCCAAGCATAGATCGTTGGCGGCCTTGACGGTGATTTCGGCCAGGATCGGTGCGCCGACGTCCACTTCCGCCAGCACGCGGTCAGCGATCCGCCGCAGGTCGAGCAGTCGACCCGGCACCTGGTTCTGGATGGTGATGTCAGCGATAGGGTGGCGGGCCAAGGCGACATCGGTGGCGCGCAGCGCGATCCAGGTCACGCTCCCCGGCGGCAGACTGGAAAGCGGCAGGTGCAGCTCGTGGTGGTTGTATTGCACCGTGGTGCAGCCGATGCCGGGATCGTGCCGGTCGACCGTGACCTGTAGCACATTTTCCAGACCCAGCGAGCGCGCCAGTCCGAGGATATGATCCTGGCGGATCACCTCCAGGAATGGCCCCTGGCCGAGGATGCGCCCCCCCTCCATCACCGCCAGATGCGGGGTGAGATACAGGATTTCGTTGATGGCGTGGCTGATGTAAAGCATTGGCAGGTGTAACTCGTCCCGTACCCGGCGCAGGAAAGGCAGGATCTGCTGTTTGAGACCTTCGTCCAGCGACGCCAGCGGTTCGTCCAGCAACAGCAGGCGCGGCGAGGCCAACAAGGTGCGGCCCAGCGCCACCCGCTGCCGCTCACCGCCCGACAGGTGGCGCGGCCGTCGGCGCAGCAGATGACCGATGTCCAGCAGGTCGATAATCCGTGCCAGAGTAAATTGCCGTTGCGCGGGCGTCAGCAGCTTGAAGCCGTAGTGCAGGTTGTGCTCGACCGACAGATGAGGAAACAACTGGCTGTCCTGAAACACCAGCCCGACCCGGCGACGGTGCGGCGGCAGATCGATCCGTTTTTGCGCGTCGAACAGCGGAACGCCATCCAGATGGATATGGCCGGCTTGCGGGTGCGCCAAACCGGCGATGGCGCGCAGCAACGTGCTTTTGCCGCAGCCAGACGGTCCGAACAGTCCACTCACCGGCTGGTCCAGCGTCAACCGGCCTCGCAGGATGAACGAGCCCTGTTGCAGTTCGAGGTCAAGATCGAGCATGGGGCTATTTTCCCAACACCCGTTCCGCCCGCCGCGCGCCCAGTTCACTGACCCACAGCGCCGCCAGCGCCAGCAAAATGGAGATGATCACCAGTCGCAACGCCGAGCCGTCGCCGCCGGGAATTTGGGTATAGGTATAAATCGCCAGCGGCAGGGTCCGGGTCTCGCCGGCCACATTACCGACGAAGGTCACCGTCGCGCCAAACTCACCCAAACTGCGGGCGAAGGCCAACACCAGCCCGGTCAGGATGCCGGGCAGCGACAGGGGAATCGTGACGGTCAGCCAAACCCGCAACGGTCCCGCGCCGAGGGTGCGGGCCGCCTCCTCCAGCCGGGGTTCCACCAGCGTCACCGCCAGCCGCACCGCTCGGACCATCAGGGGAAAAGCCATCAGCGCCGAGGCGATCACCGCGCCCTGCCAGGTGAACGCCAGCGTGATGCCCCACATCTCGTACAGCCAACGGCCGACCGGCCCCTGCCGGCCCAGCAGCAGCAACAGCAGGTAACCGGGAACCACTGGCGGCAGCACCAGTGGCAGATGGACGAGCCCATCGACGATGGCCTTGCCGGGGAAACGAACCCGCGCCAACAACCAGCCGGTCGCGATGCCCGGTGCGGCGATCAGCGCGGTGCACCATAGCCCGATCTTGAGCGACAGCCAGAGCGCGGTCAGCTCCTCGGGCGTGAGTTGCAGCGATGGCCACACGACCGATGATCAAAGGAGCGGGGTGAAGCCGTACTGGTGGAATATTTTGTTTGCCGCCGGCATGAGCAGGAAATCCAGGAACCCCTGCGCCGCCGGGTTGGCGCCTTGCACCAGCGCAACCGGATAGAGCACGGGCGAGTGCGTCCCGGCGGGAAAGGCGCCAAGAATCTCGACCTTGTCGGATACCTTGGCGTCGGTTTCGTAAACGATCCCGACCGCGCACTCGCCGCGTTCCACGAAGGCCAGCGCCGAACGCACGTCGGGCGCCGCCGCCAGGCGCGGTTCCAGCGCCGCCCACCAGCCCAATGCGGTCAACGCTTGCTGACTATACTGGCCGACAGGCACCGAGGCATCGGTGGAACACCAGCGGCCCTGAAATGCGCCAGGCAAATCGAAGCTTTTTTCCAGTTTCACCGGAAACGTCTTGCCCTTGGGCGCGATCAGCACCAGTCGGTTGCCGAGCAGATTACGGCGGCTGGCTTTCACAATCTTGCCCTTTTCATCAAGATAATCCATCCATCTCAAATCGGCGGAGATAAAAACATCGGCCGGTGCGCTCTGCTCGATTTGCTTCGCCAGGGTGGACGAACCGGCGAAGGAGGTGACTACTTTTACCCCCTTCTGTTTTTCATACAGCGCGGCGAGATCCTGGATGGCGTTGGTGGTGCTGGCCGCGGCGAATACCGTGATTTGATCGGCCGCCCAAACCGGGAAAGCCAGTCCAGTCATCAGCCAAACCAGACCGATCCCCAGCCAGCGAAACAGCGCTCGATGCAACATGGCAAAATCTCCTTCGAGGTGTTGTGGCTACAGCGCCACGCCCAGAATGACGCTGGATGCTTTGATGACCGCCACCGCCGGATCGCCTTCTTTCAGGCCCAGGCGGTCGATGCTGGTGTTGGTGATGATGGCGGTGACGGTTTTGCCGCCCGCCAACCCCAGGGTGACTTCGCCGTTGACCGCCCCTTTCCTGCACTCCAAAACCGCGCCGCGCAGCTGGTTGCGGGCGCTGAGCCTGAGTTTGACATCGCCGGCCATGATGATGACCGAGGAGGCCTTGATCAGGGCATAGACCTCGCTGCCTTCCACAAGGCCCAGGTTTTCGGCGCTTGCGCGGGTGATCGTGGCGGTGATGTCGTCGCCGCTCCCGATGTCCACCCTGACCTCGGCGCTGACCGGGCCAATGTTCAGGCCGGTCACCCGACCCAGGAACTGGTTTCTCGCACTGGTCTGCATTATCAATCTCCGTATGAAGTTGGCTAACTCGTCCACATCGTGGACCTTTTCGCCGAGTCGGGCGAAGAACCGCCGATACTCGCTTTCCAGGATGTCGTACCACTGAACCTGCCGCAGTCCGTATTCCGTCAGCCGGCTGCCACCACCGTGTTTGCCGCCGGTGGCGCTGGCAACCAGCGGTTGTTCGGCCATGTTGTTCATGGCGCTCACGGCATCCCAGGCGGCCTTGTAACTGAGCCCGACCGCCCGAGCGGCTTGCGTGATGGAGCCGGTGGCCGCAATCTGGCGCAGCAGAGTGATCCGGCGCTGGCCCAGCACGGACCCCGTCGCCGCTGGATCCCGCGGGATCAGTCCCATGAAGGCGTTCGCTTCGTTCCGGTCTCGCATGGCGCTTTCCGGCTTGGGATAGCGTTATAAAGTTGATTATATAACGATGGCCATCATCCATCCTTTCGCGGCAAAAAATCAAGCCTCATTCTCGTTGTCTCAAGCGGGCGAATTCCGTGACGAGGCCAGACCAGCCACCTTCGGTTAGCCCGGATTCTATTCCTCCATACCCCCCTTCACCGTTACAATACATTACGTTCCTTAGCCCCGCGCCCGACCGTGATCTGGACGTCCGCGAGCTTCGACCGTTATACCCATCATCATGCTGGTCACCCGTCATTGCGGGAGCCGTAACACTAAAGGGGGTTTTGCCGTGCTCGAAAACTATCGCCAACACGCCGCCGAACGCAACGCCATGGGCATTCCCGCCCTGCCGCTCAGCCCGCAGCAGACCGCCGATCTGGTCGTGCTCCTCAAGAATCCGCCCAAGGGCGAGGAAGACTTCCTGCTGGATCTGATCACCCACCGGGTGCCGGCGGGTGTCGACCAGGCTGCCTATGTCAAGGCCGCTTTCCTGGCCGCCGTCGCCAAGGGCGAGGCCCAGTCGCCGCTGATTTCCCGGGTGCGCGCCACCGAACTGCTGGGCACCATGCTGGGCGGCTACAACATCCAGCCATTGATCGATCTGCTCGATGACGCCGAGTGCGCTCCCGCCGCCGCCAAGGCGCTGTCGCACACCCTGCTGATGTTCGACTACCGACACGGCGTCAAGGCCAAGGCCGACGCTGGCAACACCCATGCTCAACGGATCATGAAGTCGTGGGCCGAGGCCGAGTGGTTCACCAGTCGCGGCAAGGTGCCGGAGAAAGTCACCGTCACCGTGTTCAAGGTTCCCGGCGAAACCAACACCGACGATCTGTCCCCCGCTCCCGACGCCTGGAGCCGTCCCGACATCCCGCTGCACGGGCTGGCGATGCTGAAGATGGAGCGTCCGGGCATCCAACCGGACGAATCCGGCAAGGTCGGCCCGCTGAAGCTGATCGAGTCGCTGAAAAAGAAAGGCCATCCAGTCGCTTACGTCGGCGACGTGGTCGGCACCGGCTCCAGCCGCAAGTCCGCCACCAACTCGGTACTGTGGTGGACCGGCGAGGACATCCCCTACGTGCCGAATAAACGCTACGGGGGCTACTGCCTCGGCGGCAAGATCGCCCCGATCTTTTTTAACACGCAGGAAGACGCCGGCGCGCTGCCGATCACCGACTGCGACGTGACCCAGATGAACATGGGCGACGTCATCGATATCTACCCCTACGCCGGCAAGATCGAGAAAAACGGTGCGGTCATCTCCACCTTCCAGTACAAATCCGACGTGCTGCTGGACGAAGTGCAGGCCGGCGGGCGCATCAACCTGATCATCGGCCGCGGCCTGACCGACTGGGCGCGGGAAGCGCAGGGCCTCGGTCCCAGCTCGATCTTCCGCCGTCCGGTCGCGCCCAAGGATACCGGCAAGGGTTACACCCTGGCGCAGAAGATGGTCGGCAAGGCCTGCGGCGTGGCTGGCATCCGTCCCGGCACCTACTGCGAGCCGAAGATGACCACCGTCGGCTCTCAGGACACCACCGGCCCGATGACCCGCGATGAGTTGAAGGACTTGGCTTGCCTGGGCTTCTCCGCCGATCTGGTCATGCAGTCGTTCTGCCACACTGCCGCCTATCCCAAGCCGGTGGACGTGGAAACCCATCACACTCTGCCCGACTTCATCTCCAGCCGCGCTGGCGTGGCGCTGCGCCCCGGCGATGGCATCATCCATAGCTGGCTGAACCGGATGCTGCTGCCCGACACCGTCGGCACCGGTGGCGATTCGCACACCCGCTTCCCCATTGGCATCAGCTTCCCGGCGGGTTCCGGTCTGGTGGCGTTCGCGGCGGCGACCGGCTCCATGCCGCTCGACATGCCGGAATCGGTGCTGGTGCGGTTCAAGGGCCAAATGCAGCCAGGCATCACCCTGCGCGATCTGGTCAACGCCATCCCCTACGCCGCGATTCAGGCCGGTACGCTGACCGTGGCCAAGGAAGGCAAGAAGAACGTGTTCAACGGCCGGATTCTGGAAATCGAGGGTCTGCCGGACCTGAAAGTCGAACAGGCGTTCGAGTTGTCCGACGCTTCGGCGGAACGGTCGGCGGCGGGTTGCACCGTGCGGCTGAACAAAGAGCCGATCATCGAGTACCTGAACAGTAACATCACCCTGCTCAAGTGGATGATCGCCAACGGCTACCAGGATCCCAAGACCTTGGAGCGCCGGATCAAGGGCATGGAGGCGTGGCTGGCCAATCCGACCCTGATGGAGCCCGACGCCGATGCCGAATATGCGGACATCATCGAGATCGACATGAGCGCGATCAAGGAGCCGTTGCTGGCCTGCCCGAACGATCCGGACGACGTCAAGACTCTGGCCGACGTGGCCGGCGCCAAGATCGATGAGGTGTTTATCGGCTCGTGCATGACCAACATCGGCCACTACCGCGCTGCCGGGAAGGTGCTGGCCGGTCAGGCCAACATCCCGACCCGGTTGTGGATTTCCCCACCGACCAAGATGGACGCCCGCCAGTTGAGCGAGGAAGGCTACTACGCCACCTTCGGCACCGCCGGGGCGCGGATGGAAATGCCCGGCTGCTCGCTGTGCATGGGCAATCAGGCGCGGGTAGCGGACAACGCGACCGTGGTTTCGACCTCGACCCGCAACTTCCCCAATCGGCTGGGCAAGGGCGCCAACGTGTACCTGAGTTCGGCGGAACTGGCGGCGGTCTGCGCGCTACTGGGCAAGATTCCGACCTTCACCGAGTACATGAAGTACATGGGCGAGATCGGGACCAAGGGCGCGGAAATTTACCGTTACCTGAACTTCAACCAGGTGGAGGAGTATCAGCAGGTCGCCGATACGGTGAAGCTGGCGGCGTAATCACCGCCTAATCCCTGCCCCTTTTAAATCCCCGTGAGCTATGCTTGCGGGGATTTTTATTTTCAGATCGTTCGGAGAGGTGAAGCCATGAGCAGCGCTGCCCTGCTGGATCGGGAAGCGGTCGCTTCGACCGTCGCCACCGTGGAGACTCCGGAGTCGTCAACCCCCCACCGCTATCGCCTGACGGTCGCGGAATATCACCGTCTGGGCGAAATCGGGATTTTCGACGAAGACTCCAGAGTAGAACTGATCGAGGGAGACCTGATCGCGATGCCACCGATTGGAGAACAGCACGCCGGTCATCTCGACCACATCGCACGGCCTTTTTTCCGCCAGATCACTCAAGGCATCGTGCGGGTGCAAGGCCCAATCCAACTGGATGACCGCTCGGAACCACAGCCTGACTTGGTGGTGCTCCGTTATCGCGAGGACTTCTACACCCGGTCACACCCTCGCCCGGAGGATGTGCTGCTCCTGATCGAAGTCTCGGATAGCACTCTGCATTACGACCGGGACACCAAGGTTCCGTTGTATGCCAAAGCGGGTATCTCGGAAGCATGGCTGCTGGATGTGGCTGGCCAGCGGCTGGAGGTGTATCGCCGTCCCAGCCCCGAGGGCTATCGCGAAATTCACTATCCCGCCCCCACGGACCACATTGCGCCGGTATTGCTGCCCGAACTGAGTCTAAACGTCGCCAGCCTGTTTGTTCCAGCCCCTCCCACGGAAGGCGAAGCGTAGCGTCGGAGCCGTGGAAGGGGTTCTCGATAGGTTTTATTGGAACGTGTCACTCGTAGATCCGTAGGATGCGGTGAGGGACGAACCGCATCCTACGGATCTACGGACCTGCGGATCACACGTTCCAATAAAACCTATCGAGAACCAGTATCACTCCCGTTTTTACGGTAGGCGCAACAACTCTATGATCACCTCAGCGGCCTGGCGGCTGGCGTCGCGGCGCAGTTCGCGATGCAGGGCGCCGAATTCCGCCGTCAACTGGTCGCGGGCCAGGGGTTCGTCCAGCCAGCGCAACACCGCCGGTCCCAGATGTTCCACAGTTGCGGCTTCCTGGATAAACTCCGGCACCAGTTCCCGTCCGGCCAGCAGATTGGGCAGGGCAAAGTGGGAAATCCTCACCAACCGCCGGGCGAGCCACGCAGTCGTCGGCGCCACCCGGTACGCCACGACCATCGGCCGCTTGAGCAGCATCGCCTCCAGCGTCGCGGTACCCGAAGCCAACACCACCACGTCAGCGGCGGCCATCGCGGCGCGGGACTGGCCTTGCACCAGCGTCAACGGCAAGTAGTTCGGGGCGCGTTCGGCCTGCATCCCCGCCAGGGCCTTGTACAGGCGCGGTGTGGCCGCCGGCAGCACGAACCGCAGTTCAGGACGCCGGGCATGCAACCAAATCGCGGTATCCAGCAACAGCGGGCCAAGTCGGCTGATTTCACCCAGACGGCTGCCAGGCAGCAGCGCGACGAGCGGGGAATTGCCGACCGACACCGGCAACCCCAACACCTGGCGAGCCGCCATCGGATCGCTGTGGAGCGGAATGGCGTCGGCCAGCGGATGCCCCACGGCGCGCACCGGCACGCCATGTTTCTGGTAAAACACCGCCTCGAAGGGAAACAAGGTCAACATCAAATCCACGGAGCGGGCGATCTTGCGCACCCGCCACGGCCGCCACGCCCAGACCGACGGACTGACGTAATGTATGGTGGGAATGCCGTGGGCGCGCAGCCGGCGCTCCAGTCCCAGGTTGAAATCCGGGGCGTCGATGCCGACAAACGCCAGTGGGGGATCGGCGACGAATTGCCGATAAAGCTGGCGACGCAGGGCCAGCAGATCGGGCAGATGGCGCACCACCTCCACCAGCCCCATGACCGCCAGGCGCTCCATCGGGGCTACGGTCTGAAACCCTTGGGCCAGCATCGCCGGACCACCGATACCAGTAAAGCGCAGTTGCGGATCATGCACCCGGAGCGCGGCCATAAGGCCGGCGCCCAGCAAATCGCCCGACAATTCTCCGGCAACGATAGCGATGTGCATGAACGACCGGCCCTAGTCGGCTATCAACATGAATTTGCCGCGCTCTCTTTAGCCGTACCTTCCGTGCCTTCCGCAGGTAAAATCATCCAACTAGCGAACGATCCCGTTGCGGGACGGCGTTGCCAGGAAATCGGCCAGGATCTGCAGGCGCGAGCATTCCACCGCCATCTCCCGGACTTTGTCCACCGCTTCCTCCAGCCGCAAATTAGCGCGATAGATCACCTTGTAGGCGCGGCGGATCACCTGAATTTCCTCGTCGGCAAAGCCGCGCCGGCGCAGACCCTCAGCGTTGATGCCATGCGGCTCGGCCCGATACCCGGCCACGGTCACGTAGGGCGGCACGTCCCGATGCACCCCACAGGCAAAACCGCAGAAGCTGTGCATCCCCAGGCGAGTGAACTGATACACCAGAGCGAAACCACCCAGCACCACATCGTCGTCGATGTGGACATGCCCGGCCAGCGACGCGCCGTTGGCGAAGATCGTTCGGCTGCCAACGATGCAATCGTGAGCGATGTGGACATAGGCCATGATCCAGTTGTCGTCGCCCAGCCGGCTCAGCCCGGCATCCTGTGCCGTGCCGCGATTGATGGTGACGAATTCGCGGATAGTATTGCGGTCGCCGATTTCCAGCCGGGTTGGCTCGCCACCATACTTTTTATCCTGCGGGATTTCGCCCAGCGAACTGAACTGGTAAATCCGGTTCTCGCGGCCGATCCGGGTCGGTCCCTGGATCACCACATGCGGGCCGATCCAGGTGCCAGCGCCAATCTCCACTTCCGGGCCGATGACCGAGAATGGCCCCACCGTTACATCCGACGCCAGGCGGGCAGCCGGGTCCACCACCGCGCGCGGGTCGATCACAGGTCGATGTCCCGCTTGGCGCACATGAGATCAGCGGATGCGACCAGTTGGCCATCCACCTTGGCTTCGCAGATGAATTTGCCGATATCGCGCTTGATTCGATCCAGCCGGACTTCCAGGATCAGTTGATCGCCCGGCCCGACTGGCCG
>JBDHRD010000064.1:0-15575 GCA_039807425.1 Candidatus Contendibacter sp.
TCATGCCCGGGGCGAGTTGCCGCAGGCGTTGGCGGCTTATCGGGACAGCCTGCGCTGGGCCGAAATCGCCGACGACCAGCCGGCGATGCTGACGCAGGCGTTGAATGTTGGCGCGGTCGCGCTGATGCTCGGCGATGGGGCGCTGGCAGAGCACAGCTTTCAGCGGGCGCAGCGGCTGGCGGCGGTATTGAATGATTCGGGGGGCGAGTTGCGGGCGCGTCTGGGACTGGCTCAGATCAACCTGCGACAAGGTCAGGTCGATGCCGCGCGGCGGGCATTCCAGCAAACACTGGATGATGCGCGCGGTCGGGATGTCACCGCCGTGCTGGCGGCGCTGAATGGTTTGGCGCTGGCCTATCAGGAACTGGGGCAAGCGTCGGCGGCGCAGGCGGCGGTGGCCGAGGCCGAGCCTTTGGCCCGCGCCCATGGCGACCGGCGCCTGCTGGCCGCGACGTTGGCGAATCGGGCGACTCTGGCGCTGCGGGCCGGTGAAGTGGAACCCGCGGGGCGGTATTTGGAGGAAGCAGTCGACCTGGATCGCGCCACCGAAAACCTGCCTGGGCTGGCCCATGATTTGCTTATTTTGGCGCGGGTACGCCAACGGCAGGGTAATGCCTCCGACGCGCTGGAACTGGAGCAACGAGCTAAAACGATTCTCCAGCATACCGGCCAGCACCGTTGGACCGACCGGCGCCAGCGGGAGGCAGGTTCCGCGGAACGTAAATCCGGCGTGCGTTCGCGGCAGGCAGGACTAAAATCAGACGAGCGGGATGGCGCATCCGTAGAATGAGAGCGCCATCCGATGCATGAGAGGTTTTGGAGTGATCGCGCGGCCCTAACGGCAACGTCCGCCGACGCTCGCCGATACCACGATGGGATGTCATGAACAAGAAATCCAACACGCTGCCGGTCGGTTATCGCCTGCATCACTACCGCATCGAGGCGGTGCTGGGTGCAGGCGGATTTGGCATCACTTACAAGGCCGTGCATGAGGCCCTGCAAACCCGGGCGGCCATCAAGGAATACTTTCCGGTTGAGTGGTCCTATCGGGATCGCGACGAAATCAATGTGTTGGCCAATACCCAGGGCGCGTTGCCGACGTCCGAGGTGGGCGAGGATGTTTGCTATACCTGGGGTCTGGAGCGGTTTCTCAACGAGGCCCGGATCCTGGCTCGGGTCAATCATCCCGGCGTGGTGCGGGTGCGGGATTTCTTCGAGGCGAACGGCACCGCCTATATCGTGATGGACTACGAGGATGGCGAGCCACTCAGCCAGATCCTGCAACGGGAAAAGACCCTGCCCGAGGAGCAGGTTCGCCGGTTGCTCGGTGACGTGTTGCCAGCCTTGGAGGCAGTACACGCACAAGGCTATCTGCATCGCGATCTCAAACCGGCCAATCTCTATCATCGTTTGGATGGCCGGACTATTCTGATCGATTTCGGCGCGGCCCGACAGGCATTGGGTCGCCGCAGCAAGAGTGTGACCAGTGTGTTTTCTCCGGGCTACTCGCCCATCGAGCAATACCTGGTCGATGGCAAGGGTTATGGACCGTGGACCGACATCTATGCCGTGGGCGCGGTGCTCTATCATTGCGTCACTGGAGTAGCGCCGATCGAGGCGCCGGCCCGCGTACTCGACGATCCGATCAAGCCGGCCCAGACTATTGCAGCCGGACGCTACAATCCGGCGTTGTTGCGGCTGGTGGATCGAGCCATGGCGGTTCGGCCCGAAAAACGCTTCCAGTCGATCGCCCAGATGAAAGTGGCTTTGACCGCGCCGGAAGAGGATGACGGGGATCGCACGGTCAAACTGGAGTTGCCGTCGCACCTGGATTTGCATCGCAGCGGTGAGAGGTCGCATCTGGCGGTGGCTGATCTGCCTCGGGAGCCGTCAAAGCCAGTCGGCCCCGCCAAACCCCGGTGGTTGAATTGGCGCTGGGGAGTCGGCGCTTTGGCGGTAGTCGCGATGTTGGTTGGCGGCGAGGAAATCATTCGGCGGTATTTGGTTGACGGCGAGAAAGGGGGGGATATCGAGCTACCCAAGCCGCCGGAGCCGCCCAAGCCGCCGGAGCCACCCAAGCCGCCGGGGCCACCCAAACCCCAAGCTGGCCAAAACTACACCGAGCCTACGACCGGGATCGAATTTATTTGGATTCCACCGGGCTGTTTCACCATGGGTAGTCCGGAAACGGAAAAAGGTCGTTATGCCAATGAGGCGCCTCATCAGGTGTGTGTAAAAGGTTTCTGGATGGGCAAAACTGAAGTGACCAACGCCCAGTATCAGCGTTTCGAGCCCGATCACGATAGCGGATCCTATGAATCCTACAACCTGAACGGCCCCGATCTGCCGGTGGTGCGGGTGACTTGGCAGGAAGCAGTTGCTTACGCCGACTGGTTGTCAGGTAAAACCGGTTTGCGTTTCCGCCTGCCGACGGAAGCAGAATGGGAATACGCGGCGCGCGCTGGCAATGCTTCTAACCGTTCCTGGGGGGATGATCCAACCCAGGCCTGCCGTTACGCCAATATCTACGACGAGACCGCGAAGAGAACCAAACCATTACCCTGGGCTAACTATCCTTGCGAGGATGGCCAGGCCGTGGTCGCGCCAGTGGGCAAATATGCACCGAACAAGTTTGGCCTGTACGACATGATGGGCAACGCCGCCGAATGGACCTGTTCCGAGTACGACAGTGCTTATGCCGGCGGCGAGACGCGGTGCGCGGAGCCGAACAGCGCGGCGGGTGGACGCCGGGTTTTGCGCGGTGGTTCCTGGACGGAGTTTCCAGAGTTGTTGCGGTTCGCCTACCGGTTCCCCACCGTGCCGGGAAACCGGAAGTTTGATTACGGATTCCGATTGGTGCTGGCGCCATGAACCGACCAGTCAGTTTTGCTGGAGAGTTGGGTATGGAGAACATCCTGCTCAGAGTATGGGGGTTGCTGCTGGGGCTGGTGGTCGCGTTCTGCCTGCCAGTCGAGTCGGCGCGCGCGGCGGGCACTGTCCCCGAAGCGCGAATGACGGCGGCGATCGTCGAATTTCAGGTGCGGGGCGGTCTCGACGAACAATCCGGCGCGATTATCGCTGATCAGATGATGGCGGCCATCGCCAGTACCGGCCGCTTCGTGCTGAGGGACCGCTTGCCACTGTCGGCGGCGGCCAAGATCGCCAAGGCCAGCGAACTGGGCGAAACGGGCCTGCTCGACCCCAAGACCGCCGCCGAGCTGGGCCGCTTGTATGGACTGGAGGCGGTGGTGACCGGCGGGGTGTACAAACTGGGCGATCTGATTACCGTCACCGCACGGTTGATCGATACCAAGACGGCGTCGCTGTTGCGCAGCGGTCAGATTCAGGGCAAGGACATTGATACCATCCAGATCAAGATCAGTGAACTGGCGATGATGATCACCGAGCCCTCAGGAGCGCCAAAAACCTATGCGCTGACTGTCAAGACCGATCCGGCCGACGCCAGCGTTCGGTTGCTGAGCAGTCCCAAGCCCTATCAGCCTGGTATTCAGTTAGCGGCCGGGGAGTATGAAGTCGAGGTGACGCGGCCCGGGTATGTGACGCGCAAGGAAATGCTGCGGATCGCCGACCGCGATCTGATGGCCAGCGTCACGCTGGAAAAAGCCAAGTATGGCTTGACAATCCGGCCGGAGCCCGCGGACGCGCAGGTTCGGTTGCTTAACACTCCGACGGCCTATCAACCCGGGGTGGTGCTGGTGCCGGGGGACTATGAAGTCCAGGTCACGCGGGAAGGTTACTTGGCCCGCCAGTTCCCGGTGCGGATCGTGGATGGTGATGTGTCTGTGCAGGTGACGTTGCAGAAGGTACCGCCCCCACCTCCCCCTTCTCGATACCGTTTGACCGTGCTGACCGATCCACCGCAGGCTGCGGCGCGGTTGCTCAATTCACAGACGCCTTATCAGCCCGGAATGCAATTACCGCCGGGCGAATACCAGATCGAGGTCGCGTTGGACGGCTATGAGTCGAGCCGGATTCCAGTGCGGATCACGAACAGCGATGTCATGCTGCCGGTCAAACTGAAGAAGATCGAACAGCCAGCTACCTATCGCCTGACCGTGCAGCCCGATCCGGCGACCGCCCAAGTGCGGCTGGTGGATTCCAGCGTCGCCTACCAGCCGGGCGTAGCGCTGGCGCCGGGGCGCTACACGATCGAAGTGACGCAATCCGGCTACGAGCCCACCTGGGCGACGGTGCAAATTGCCAACAACGATCTCACGGTGCCGGTGAAGCTGGCCCGGAAAGCCGAGGTGCCGCCCAAACCGACGTCGTATCGGCTAACAGTGCGCACCGATCCGCCGAACGCCCAAGTGCGGCTGCTAGGGACCAAGGCTGCCTACAAACCGGGGGTCGCGCTGCCGCCGGGCACGTACACGGTGGAGATTTCCCAAAAAGGCTACGAATCGCAGCGAACCACGGCGCGGATCGTGGACAGCGACGCCACGCTGTCGGTGACGCTGGTCAAACAGCCGGAACCCACGCAATACCGGTTGACGGTACAGACCGAACCGCCGGGGGCACAAGTGCGGTTGCGCGGAACCCGAACCGTTTACCGGCCCGGGGTCGCGCTGCCGCCGGGCACGTACACGGTGGAGATTTCCCAAAAAGGCTACGAATCGCAGCGAACCACGGCGCGGATCGTGGACAGCGACGCCACGCTGTCGGTGACGCTGGTCAAACAGCCGGAACCCACGCAATACCGGTTGACGGTACAGACCGAACCGCCGGGCGCGCAAGTGCGGTTGCGCGGAACCCGAACCGTTTACCGGCCCGGGGTCGCGCTGGCGCCAGGCGCGTACACGGTGGAGGTTTCTCAGCCAGGCTACGAAACCAAACAGGTCACGGCGCGGATCAACGACGGTGACGTGACCCTGCCGGTCACGCTGACCAAGAGCGTCGAGCCCACCCAGTACCGGCTGACCGTGCGCACCGATCCGGCGGCTGCCCGGGTGCGGCTGGTGAATTCGTCATTCACTTACCGTCCCGGCGTGCTGTTGCCGCCAGGCAGCTACGTCGTCGAAGTGACCGGACGCGGCTATGAAACGAAACGCGAGACGGTACGGATCGGCGATAGCGACGTGACGCTGCCAGTCGAATTGGAAAGGACTGCGACCGCGACCGCAACGCCAGCACCTTCGCCGCCCGCCCGCCCTGGCGAATGGCGAATCAGCGGGGTGCATGCCGACGGTTCGCTGGACGGTCCAGACCGGTCCGAGTTCATGCGGATTTTCGGCGGTTATGTCGGGCGGGCGGTAACACGTGACACCTTGCTCGATGGTGCGCTGCGGTTCTACCAGTCTACCGGGATCACGCTCGGCTTTGCAGTGCGGGTCAGCAGCTCGGGGACAGCCGAGTTATCCGGCCGTGCGGCTCGGCGGGTGCGGCGGACCTATGAGACCACCACTTATCCGAGTATGACCCGAAGCCAGCTCGAGAGCGGCGGCTTCGGGGTTTCGGTCCAGTGATATAGGGGGGATGGTTTTCGCGGAGCGGTGGAAGGCAGTCTCTCTGCCATCAATCCACCAAAGGCACGGGAAACACTGGCGAAACAAAGTTGAATTTCCGTGTCTTCCGTGTTTTCCGTGGACGGCGGTGACTCAATCCGGCTTCATATACCCTGGATGGTCGATCATCGCGGTATGATCGCCGCGCACGATGGGCAAGTAGCGGGGTTTCCAGGACCGTGACCGCAGATAGGTGTCGAGATCGCGCCCCGCCAGATCAGTCTTGCTGGCTACGCCTTCTTTCAGCGCCTGTTCGATTACCCGCACCGCAACCCGGATGCTGACTTCGCGCAATTCGCGCACCGGTGGGTAAATCCGGCCGGTTTGCAGGTGCGCGGCGGTGGTGTAATCCGCCAGGGCGTAGGCCGCTTCCAACACCATGCCGTCGGTAATCTCGCGGCACTCGGCCAGAATCGCGCCAAACCCCAGACCGGGGAAGATGAAGGCATTGTTGCCTTGGCCAATATGATGCGTCTGGCCGTCGCACATGACGTCCGGGAATGGGCTGCCGGTGGCGACGATGGCTCGTCCGTCGCTCCATTCGACGATGTCTTCCGGCAGCGCCTCGCAGGCCGAGGTCGGGTTGGACAGCGGGAAGACGACCGGCCGGGTGGTATTGCGAGCCATGGCCTGCACCACCGGATGGTTGAACGCGCCGGCTTGGCCGCTCAGCCCCAGCAGGGCGGTAGCCTTGGTATGTTCGATGGTTTCCAGCAGGGTGGGGATGTCATTGGCGATGGTCCAGCCGGCGATTTTCTCGCGCGGTTGCAGATAGTCCTGCTTGTAGGCTTCGGCGCTGCGGTCCTGTACCAGCAGGCCGCGCGAATCGATCACGCAAACCCGGTCGCAGGCTTCCTCCCGACTCAGCCCTTCGCGCATCAACCCTTGAGTGATGGCCCATGCCACGCCGATGCCGCCGGCGCCGGCGCCGAGAATCACGATGCGCTGGTCGCGCAGCGCTTCGCCTTTCAATCGGCTAGCCGAAAGCAGACCGGCCAGCGCCACCGCACCGGTCCCCTGAATGTCGTCGTTAAACGAGGGAATCCGCTTGCGGTAGCGTTCCAGTACCGTGAAAGCCACGTCCTTCGACAAGTCTTCCCACTGGATCACGGCGCGCGGCCAGCGCTCGTGAATGGCCTTGACAAACTTGTCCAGGAACGTCAGATAGCGTTCGCCGCGCAGCCGCCGCTGCCGTACCCCCAGATAAAACTCGTCGTTGAGCAGTTCCAACCGGTCGGTGCCCACGTCGAGCTTCACCGGCATGGTATGGAAGGGATTGACGCCGCCGCCGATGGTGTAAATCGCCAGCTTGCCGATGGCGATGGCCAGCCCGCCGTAGCCCTGATCGCCGATGCCGAGGATAGCCGAGGAATCGGTGGCGACGATCATTCGCACATCGTTCCACGGGAAGTTGCGCACCACTCGGTCAGCGCGGTCGATATTAAGCGGCGAGAACGACAGTCCGCGCGGGTTTTGGTACAGGTGGCTGAATTGCTGCACCGCCTGGCCCACGGTCGGGGTGTAGATGATCGGCATCATCTCTTCGAGATGCTGTTCCAGCAGGGCATAGAACAGCGTTTCCGCGCGTTCCTGCAAGGCGCGCAAATACTGGTACTTGGCAATCGGGTCGGGTTCGCGCAGAAAGCCGCGATAGACCCGCTCGACCTGCTGTTCCAGCGTATTGACTTGCGGTGGCAGCAGGCCATCCAGACCTAGCGCGACCCGCTCATCCTCAGTAAATGCAGTGCCCTTGTTGCTGAGGACTAGCCGCAACAGAGCGATGCCCTCCAGGTAAACCTCCATGTAGTCACGACCTTCGGCATCCTTTTTGATATCGAAATACGGGCTGATCGGTTCTCGTTTCATCGGGTGGCTTGGTAAGTGGCATTCGAGATGCACGGTAAAGGGAAAAAAACAATAGTGACGCAGGTCCAGTCAGATGGGATAGCGCGGATAAGTGCTTATTTATTTATGCCAGCTATCCGCCGCAGGGTCAAATCGCATGATGTTCCGATATTCCGGCTTTTCGATATCGCGCGGTTGATGAGACTTTCTCTATCCTTAAGCTCGCAAGCTCGCAGGATCGGGCCAAATTGGCCCGGATCATTTAGATTTTCCAGAAATGCGAACCAATTATGTCTTGAGTTATGTCAACTTTGGTCAGGAATTCTTGTAGGCTTCGGGATATTTGTTAATAAAGTCGGCTACAACATACACATAGAAAGTTGTACCTAATTATATACATTCAATATGGTCTGGTTTGACTATGGCACGATTTTGGCATATAATCCTGTGTATTCTCCAACTTTGTTTGATATGACATTCTGATTGCTAGAGCATATTTCGATGAGCTTTCAACTACATCCCAAGCAGATTGTTATGTTGGTGCTGGCTGCAGTTTTGGCGATGGTATCTTATTTTATCCCTCTGCCGTCAGAGTCGAGTCATTCCCTGACGAAGCCAGATTCGCCCGAGGTGCGCGAATCTGCCTCGATCCCATCTTCAGGCTTCTTCGCGTCCCTGAAACGGTGGTAATCACGTTTTCATCATGATTGAATGAATCGAAGCCAGGGCGAGCGGGTTTCGCTCGTCCTGCAAACCCTTCGGTTTCCCCTTCATCCCCTTCATCCCCTTCATCCCCTTCATCCCCTTCATCCCCTTCCTGACGTATACTGTCCACCTTGGCCAAGCGTCAGTTCCTGCGTGGCGTTTCCGTGCAAGCCAGTCACCGCCGGCTCTGGCAGAATCAAAGTTGCTCAGTTCCTGTTAGGAAGGAGGATCACCATGAGTTACGAGAACATCCAGGTCGAAACCCGCGGCCTGGTGGCTCTGATCACCCTCAACCGACCCAAGGCTTTCAACGCCTTGTCCAATGATTTAATGGATGAGTTGACCCAGGCCCTGGACGCGGCCGAGGCGGATGAAGCCATCCACGCCATCGTCCTCACCGGTGGCGAAAAGGTGTTCGCCGCCGGCGCCGACATCAAGGGAATGAAGGACTACTCGTACATGGACGCTTACAAGGGCAATTTCATTACCCGCAACTGGGAGCGGGCCAGCCAGTGCCGCAAGCCGGTGATCGCGGCGGTGGCCGGCTACGCGCTGGGCGGCGGCTGTGAACTGGCGATGATGTGCGATTTCATTCTGGCCGCCGATACCGCCAAGTTCGGCCAACCGGAAATCAAGCTCGGCATTTTACCCGGTGCGGGCGGCACGCAACGTCTGACCCGGCTGATCGGCAAGTCCAAGGCCATGGAACTGTGCCTGACCGGACGGATGATGGATGTCGAGGAAGCTGAACGGGCTGGCTTGGTTAGCCGGATCGTGCCGGTCGCCAATCTGATCGAGGAAGCGGTCAAGACCGCCGAAACCATCGCGGGTTATTCATTACCGGCAGTGATGATGGCTAAGGAGTGCGTCAACCGCGCCTACGAATCCTCGTTGGCCGAGGGCCTGCTATTCGAGCGGCGGACCTTCCACGCGGTGTTCGCCACCGAGGACCAGAAGGAGGGCATGGAGGCGTTCGCCGGCAAGCGTGCTCCGGAGTTCAAGCATCGTTAAGGCGCGTTCGCGGGGTTCGTTTCGGTCACCACCGCGCCAGCAGACGCATTGACCGAATCGTCCGAGCAATTCATCATATTTAGTATTGTTAATGCCGGCGTGCTTAGAACGCCGGAAACCGTCTCAATCAAGAGCAACGAGAAAGGCATATACGATGGAAATCAAGAAAGTCGGTGTCATGGGCTGCGGCGCGATGGGTTTGGGCGTGGCGCAGGTATGTGCGCAGGCCGGCATTCCGACGGTGGCCGTCAAGGCGACCCCGGGTTCGACCGACAAGATTCGCGCGGGGCTGGATAAGTCGCTGGGCAAGATGGTTGAGCGCGGCAAGATGACCGCCGAAAAAAAGGACGCCACGCTGGGCCTGCTACATTTCACCACCAGCGAGGCCGAGGTGGCCGATTGCGATCTGATCATCGAATCCATTATCGAGGATCTGGAGACCAAGAAGGCGCTATTCCAACGACTGGAAAAGATCGTGTCGCCGCAGGCGCTGCTGACTACCAACACCTCCACGCTGTCGGTAACGGCGCTGATGGCGGTCTGCAAACAGCGCGACCGGGTAGCCGGCCTGCATTTCTTCAATCCCGCGCCGGTGATGAAACTGGTCGAGATCATCCACGCTTTTGAGACCTCGGACAAAACGATCGATACCTTGAACGAGTTGTGCAAGAAGCTCGGCAAGGACCCGGTCATCGTTCAGGACACTACGGGTTTCATCGTCAACCGCCTATTGACGCCCTACATGCTCAGCGCCATTCGCCTGCTGGAAATGGGCACCGGCAAGATTGTCGATATTGACCATGCGATGAAGTCGGGCGCCGGCCATCCGATGGGGCCGTTTGAACTGGCCGACTACATCGGGCTGGACGTAGTGGAGGCGATGACGCTGAACATCTATCAGGACATGCACCAGCCGCATGTTGCACCGCCGCATACTCTGACCCGTCTGGTCCAGCTCGGCTATCTGGGCCGCAAGACGGGTAAGGGCTTCTATGACTACTCGGTCAAGCCGCCGGTCCAGAATCCACAATTGCGGCGCCCAGTTGCCTGAGCGTTTCAATTTTCCTCCTCTCCCTTTGGGAGAGGGGCGAGGGATTCATCCGCTCCTACCGTAATGTTGTTCCAGCCATCCAAACACCGCCCGCAACGCCATCGCCTCGCCGCCTTCCGGCCGTCCCGGCCGGGTTTTGAGATTCCAAGCCATCAAATCGAAGTGCGCCCACGGAATCCCGGCGGGCACGAATTCCTTTAAAAACAACGCCGCCGTGATCGCCCCGGCGTAGGACGACTCCGTGGCGTTGGCGATGTCGGCGATCTTGCTGTCCAGCAGTTCCCGGTAGGACGGATGCAGCGGCAGCCGCCAGAACGGATCCTGTTCCCATTCCGCCGCCGCCAGCAGGTTCGTCGCCAGCCTCTCGTCGTTGCAGAACAGGGCCGGCACCTCGGTCCCCAGCGCCACTCGCGCGGCGCCGGTCAGGGTGGCGAAATCCAGGATCACCGCCGGTTGTTCGCTCCCAGCTTCCGCCAGCGCGTCGCAGAGAATCAATCGGCCCTCGGCATCGGTATTGTGAATCTCGATGGTGAGCCCTTGGCGCGAGCGCAACACATCGCCCGGTCGGAAGGCGTTGCCGGCGACCGCGTTGTCCACCGCCGCCACGAGCACCCGCAACCGCACTGGCAAGCCGCTGCTCATGATCAGCCGCGCCAGCCCCAGGACCGTGGCCGCACCACCCATGTCCTTTTTCATCAACCGCATGGCGCTGGACGGTTTCAAATCCAGCCCGCCGCTGTCGAAGCAGACGCCCTTGCCGACCAGCGTGATCTTGGGGTGAGCGGGATCGCCCCAGCGCAAATCCAGCAGGCGCGGCGGATGCGCGCTGGCCCGACCCACGGCGTGGATGACCAGAAAGTTACAGGCCAGCAACTCCTCGCCGACGATCTGTTCCACCGTCGCGTCGAATTCCTGGCCGAGCGCCTGCGTGGCTTCGGCCAAGTGCTCCGGCATCATCTCCTCAGCGGGGGTGTTGATCAGATCGCGGGTCAGGGTAACAGCTTCAACCTGGCGCTGGATGCGGCCAGCGTCGCAGGCGGGATCCAGCGCCAGCCGCGCCATCGCCCGTTTTGGAGCTTTGTAACGGGTGAACTGGTACGCGCCCAACGCCCAGCCCAGCGTCAACCGTTCTCGCTGCCGGGCTTCGAGCGCCGTGCCGAGGGTGTAATCGCCTTCCGGCAGGTTTGCCGGCAAACCTCCAAGCGCCCAAAGATCGTCGGCGCTGGCGATGCCGGCGATCACCTGTTGGAGTTGGCCGCCCGCGCCAGGGACCAGACTGAAACTGCCCGGTTTCGCTTTGAAACCGGTCGCCGCCAGCCAGCGGCGCGGGGATTCATCCTGCCGTTCCAGCCAGGCGTCGAACTCGCTTTCGGCGACGGGAATCAGGGGAATACAGCCGGGTGTTGGACTGAGCAGCAAACCATCGTTCATCAGTACCTCTCTAATCCGGAAAGCGGCGCCATGGCCGCCATGAAGTGATTTTTACCGGGAATCGGCGCAAAATCCCGCCGCTTTGCCGTCAACCGATGAGATCAATCCCTTGCACCGAATTCTCGACCAGCGTTTGACCTGGCTATTCAATTCCGCTTCCCGCGCCTTGCTCGATGGCCGCCTGCTCGGTTTGGAAAAAGAAACATTGCGGATGGCCCCGGACGGCTACATTGCCCAAACCCCGCATCCACCCGCCCTGGGTTCGGCGCTGACCAATCCTTATATCACCACCGACTATTCCGAAGCCCTGCTGGAATTTATCACCCCGCCACGGCCCGGCCCCAAGGCGGCGCTGGACTTCCTGCGCGAGATTCATCAGTTCGTCTACCGCCGCGTCGGCGACGAGTTACCCTGGGCGGCAAGCATGCCCTGTATTCTGGCCGGCGAGTCCAGCATCCCGATTGGCGAATACGGGCGATCCAATCTGGGGATGATGAAACACGTCTACCGGCGCGGTCTGGCTTGGCGCTACGGGCGGACCATGCAGGTGATCGCTGGCATTCACTTCAACTTCTCCTTGCCAGATGAATTCTGGGCGGCGTTCCAGCAGCAGGAAGGCGACCGCCGTTCGCTCCAGGATTTCCGCTCCGAGTCCTATTTTGGCCTGATTCGCAACCTGCAACGCCATGGCTGGCTGATTTTATACCTGTTCGGGGCCTCGCCGGCGGTGTGCAAATCGTTCCTCGACGGCAAGGCGACGACCCTGCCCGAATTCGACGATCATACCTGCTACGGGCCTTACGCAACTTCGCTGCGGATGAGCAACGTCGGCTACACCAACCGCACCGAGAAGAAGAGCGGAGTCAACGTCTGCTACAACTCGCTGGCCGAGTACATCACCAGCCTGAGCCAGGCCATCCATGCTCCGTGGCCGCCCTACGAGCGGATCGGGGTGAAGGTGAACGGCGAGTACCGGCAACTCAACGCCAACATCCTGCAAATCGAGAACGAGTATTACACCGCGATGCGGCCCAAGCAGCCACCACAAAGTAACGAGAAGCCGATCGTGGCGCTTAGGCAGCGGGGCGTGCGTTACGTCGAATTGCGTTCGGTGGACCTCAATCCGCTGGAACCGCTGGGGATTACCGCATCTCAACTCCGTTTCCTGGAGGCCTTTCTGCTGTTCTGCCTGCTGACCGAATCGCCGCCGCTGGACACCGAGGAGCGGCGCATGATCGACGCCAACCAGATGGCGGTAGCACTGACCGGTCGCAATCCGACACTGGTTTTGCATCGCCGGTGGGGCGGGTCATTGCCGCTGCGGCGCTGGGCGGAGGAGATCGTCGGCGCGTTGCAGCCGATTGGCGAACTGCTGGACGGCAGCGAAGACACGCGGCCTTATGCGGCGGCGCTAGCCGAACAGAAGGAGGTGCTGGCCGATCCCGACCGCACCCCCTCCGCCCGTATTCTGGCCGAGATGCGTGCCAGTGGGGAAAATTTCTTCCGCTACGCCCGGCGACTGTCCGAACGGCACCGCGATGCGCTTCAGGCCGAGCCGCTGGCCGAGGAGCGGATCCAGTTTTTCACCGAGGCGGCGGAACGGTCGCTGCGCGAGCAGGCGGAGATCGAGGCGGCGGACGACCTAACATTCGATGAATTCCTGCGGCGGTATTTTCTGGCTTGAGCTAGGCACGCATAAAATTCAGAATTAGCCGTTGCGATAGGCCATGGCGTGAAGATTGATTGGAAAACCTGTGATGCACAAACCGCTCATCCCCGAAGGCGAAGCGCTGCGCCATGCCTTCCAATGGCTCGCCGAACAGGGACCTTGCACCCCCAGGACGGTCGAGCAGGCCAGCCTGCGCTTCGACCTGACGCCGCTGGACGAGGAATTCCTTCTGCGGCAGTTCGTCCGCCACCGGGGCGCGGCTAGCGACGCCCTCGATTCAGGGCGACAGCGGGTTTCCAGTTAGCCGCCGGGCGAAGTTGACCAGCATGGCGGCGGTCGCACCCCAGATGAAGCGGTCCTGGTAGGGAATAACGTAATAGCAACGCGGCTGGCCCTTGTAGAACACGCTGCGCTGCTCGTGATGGCGCGGATCGAGGATGAATTCCAGCGGTACCTCGAACGCTTCGGCGACTTCAAAATCATCCAGCGTCAACTCGAAGGGCGGAGTCACGAAACCGACCACCGGCGTGACCAGAAACCCGGTGATGGTCTGATACAAATCGAGAAAGCCGGCGATCTCCACGACATGCCGGCGATGCAGGCCGATTTCCTCCTCCGCCTCGCGCAACGCGGTCTCGACCGGGTTGGTGTCGTCTTCCTCGGCCCGGCCGCCGGGAAAGCTGATCTGGCCGGCATGATGCTCCAGATGCGCGGTACGCTGGGTCAGCAGCACCGTGTACCCCTCGGCTCGCTCGACCAGCGGTACCAGCACCGCCGCCGGGGTCAGGGTCCGCTCCTCGCGCTCCAGCCCGGCTACCGCATGATCGCCGGTGAGGATTTCCACCTGGTGAGTGGAATGCAGGCAACGACGAATCCGGTCGCGCAGGTCCGCGTGATTCACGCCGCCTTCCCCGGCAAGCCGAACAACCCCAGATAATTCGTGGTGGTTGTCGCCGCCACCTGTTCCAGCGTCTCGCCGCGCAACTGGGCGACAAACTCCGCCACATGCCGCACCCAGGCCGGATGATTGGGCTTGCCCCGGTGCGGGACCGGCGCCAGATAGGGGGCGTCGGTTTCCACCAACAATCGGTCGGCGGGCAAGCGCCGCGCGGCGTCCTGAATGGTTTTGGCGTTCTTGAAGGTCACGATGCCAGAAAACGAGATGTAAAAATTCAGTTCCAGCGCCCGTTCCGCCATGGCCCAGTCCTCGGTGAAGCAGTGCAATACCCCGCCCACCTCGGCCGCACCTTCCTCCGCCAGAATCCGCAGGGTATCGTCGCCGGCGTCGCGGTTGTGGACGATCAGCGGCTTGCCCGATTCCCGGGCGGCAGCGATATGGATGCGGAACCATTCCTGCTGGCGGGCGATACTGTCGGCTCCGTAGTAGTAATCCAACCCCGTTTCACCGATGGCCACCACCCGGAGTTCGCGTCCCAGCGTCGTCAGCTCCGCCACGGTCGGCGCCCGCCCGCCCGCCTCGCTGGGGTGCACGCCCACCGACAGAGCGATTTCGGGAAAAGGCTCGGTCAACCGGGCCAGCGCCGGCCAACTTTCCAAGTCGGTCGCCACGCTCAACAATCGGGTTACACCGTTCGCCGCGGCGACGTCCAGGACGCCTGCCAAACCGCCGCCGAAGAGCGTCAGATCAATCCGGTCGAGATGACAGTGAGAGTCAACCAGCATCGTTTACCCACGCCTACATCGTATTGGTCGGCTGGTCGGCGCGGATGTAACCGGCCAGTTGCGCTTCGATGATTTTCTGGAGTTTGGCGCCTTCCACGCCGCCAAACTGAATGCCGACCCCCATCTGCCGGCCACCGGGCATGGTTCGGTAATTGATCCAGACGACCTTGCCAGTAATGGCAAACCGCTCCGGGTCATCCAGAACCGTCAGCAGTAAAAACACCTCGTCGCCCAGTTCGAAGGTTTTTTCGGTTGGAATAAAAATGCCGCCGCCCTTGACGAAAGGCATATAGTTGGCGTGCAGCATCGCCTTGTCCCTGACCGCCAGGGAAATGACGCCTTGTCGTGGAGCCGCCATGTGGTGTCAACCTTTAACAAACGGATCGGGAATAGAAAATGCGTCGCCGAGAAATGCTTCCAGCAGCAGGGTCGCGTTGACCTGGGTGGTGGTGCAAAGCACATGCAGTCGAACCACCGCGTCCAGGCGGTCAAAGAGGGCGCGCGATGTCTGCTGGTCGGTCCAGCGTCGCAGCGCGGAACGCAGATCGGGGTTGCCCAGGCGCGGGGGATTGGCACTCATCTTAAGCCGAATCAGATCGGTATGCCAACCGATGAGCCAGCGCAGATTCTCGGTCAAATCACCCTGCGCCCAGCGTTC
>JBDHRD010000065.1:0-15380 GCA_039807425.1 Candidatus Contendibacter sp.
TGCAGCAGCGCAGCGAGCCCAGTCATCTGTCGCGGGTGATCGCCGGCAACAACATCCTCAACGCCGTGTTCATGGTGGCGGCGGCCATCATCGCCGTGGTGATGCTGGACCAGGGACTGAACATTCCACAGTTGTTGCTACTGATGGCGATTTTTAACGCGGCGGTGGCGGTCTATATCTTCGGTCTGGTGCCCGAATTCCTGATGCGCTTCATCGTCTGGATTCTGGTGAACATCGGTTATCGTTTGAAGACGCGAGGACTGGAAAATATTCCCGACGAGGGACCGGCGGTGGTGGCGTGTAATCACGTCAGCTACATGGACGCGCTGGTGGTGATTGGCTGCTGCCGACGGCCGATCCGCTTCGTGATGGATCATCAGATTTTCAAGACTCCGGTGTTGAATTTCGTGTTCCGTACCGCAGGCGCGATTCCGATCGCTCCGGCGCGGGAGAATCCTAAAATTCTGGAACGAGCCTATGAGCGGGTGGCCCGCTATCTGGAAGCAGGCGAAGTGGTGGGCATTTTCCCGGAGGGGCGATTGACCGCGGATGGCGAGATCGGTCCCTTCAAATCCGGCATCGAACAGATTATCCAGCGCACGCCGGCGCCGGTCGTGCCGATGGCGCTGCGTGGGTTGTGGGGCAGCTTTTTCAGCCGCTGTTACGGCAAGGCGATGGCCCATTTTCCAAGACGGTTCTGGTCGCGGATCGAGCTGGCGGTAGGCGAACCCATACCGGCGGAACAGGCGACCTCGGCATTGCTGCGCGAGCGGGTGATGGCCTTGCGGGGTGACTGGCGCTGAGCGTTGGGAGGATGTATGCGACGAGACGATTCGCATAAAGGCGGGAATTGGCGCCGGCAGGCGGGCGCCACGCCGATCTGGCTGTTGCTGGTGCTGGGCGTACTGGGTGGGGTGTTGTTGTACTGGTATACAACGCCGCAAACTGTACCGTCCTGGGCGCGTGGCTGGCTACCGGGCTTGCCGGAGTACACCGGGCCGCTTTACCGCTGGCGGGACGAGCAGGGTTCGATGCAGATCACGGATAAACCGCCGAAGGGCCGACCCTACGAAACGGTGCAATATCGCGGCGACGCCAACGTGCTACCGGGAGCGCCGCGCCCATGAAAAAACCGCTCCGGCTTGGCTGGAGCGGTCTGTTTCGCCTCGACGGAGAGCGTAGTTACGGCGCGTCTTTCTTCGGCTGCTTGGCTTGGGTGGCGAGCTTGTTCAATTCCTCGACGCTCATCTTGTCGTCGTAAATCCCGGCGCCGACCTGGATGTCGGGTTTGAAGGAAACCTCGGCGCTGTGGACGAAGGAAATCTTGCGGGAGGCCTTGGCTTCGCCCGGCTTCGGCCACCAGTATTCGACCCAGCCGCCATCCTTGTTGGCGCCGGCCTTGCACATATCCTGGAACAGCAGGTGATCCTTGTCGTCCTTCATTTGCAGGATGGGCTTGCCAACCATGTCGGGCCGCAGCGGATGGGCGATCATCACGTTGTCCCGGCAGCTATAGACGAACACGTAGCTGTCCTTCCATACCCAGCGGGCATCCTTGTTATTGTTGAAGTCGGAGAAGCCCGCCAGGCCCTTGTCCTTCAGGTACTGAACGGCTTCGTAAACTTTAGTGACCACTTCGTCGGGGGTGGCGGCATTGGGGTCGGTGGCCAGGGTCATGGCGGGCGCAGCGCCTAACATCAGGGCCAGGCTGGCGAAACCGAGTGTTGTTTTCCGCATGTTCAAATCCTCCAGAAATTTTGGTGGCGAATTCGCATTCGACCGTTCAGGAAATCCAGGGCTTACCGGCGGGCAGGATTTCCTTGCCGTAGATCTCGTTCAGAATGACGCGCGCCATCATGTACCAGGCCGCCAGGGCGCAGACCATCAGTTCGTAGCCAGCCACCACGGTCAGGCCGGGATAGCCGAAATGCGCCAGATCGAGCAGGATGAAGCCGATCAGCAGCGTGGTGAAGGTGAAGGCCATCGCACCGTGGATACGCAGCGAGCCGATCCACAGGATCACCGTGAACAGGGTCCAGGCGACCAGGAACCAGCCGACGTCTTCAGTGCCGGCCTTGAACAGATCATACTTGTTGCCCAGCAACATGAAGCACAGGGCAATCCAGAAGGCGCCGTAGGAGGTGAAGGCGCAATAGCCGAAGTTGTTGCCAGTCTTCATTTCCTGCAAGCCGGCGATCAGTTGCGCCGTGCCGCCGAAGATCAGGCCCAGCCAGACCACCGGGCCGATGCTGGGCATCCAGCCGACGTTGTGGAATTGCAGGACCAGGGTGGTCAGGCCGAAGCCGGCCAGGCCAACGACCGCCGGATTGCCAAGTTTTTGTTCTGCCATATCTTTAATCTCTCCCAGTGGAATGAATCGGGCTGTGGCTGCGGGTTCCCGGTCCCCGGGAAAATGTTAAAAACCGCGAACAGCCTGCAACCACTATAGAAGAGATTTTTGGTATTGAAAGAACGCGGCGCCGATTTCGGCGCGGATGAAGTCAGCCGCTCGCCCGCGCCGCCCGCTTGCGTTCGTGCTCCAGCAGCAGCTTCTTCCGCAGGCGGATGGACTTGGGCGTGACCTCGACCAGTTCGTCATCGTCGATGAACTCCAGCGCCTGCTCCAGACTCAGCCGCACCGGGGGCGTGAGCAGGATATTCTCGTCCGAACCGGCGGCGCGGATATTGGTCAGTTGCTTGGCCTTGAGCGGGTTGACCACCAGATCGTTGTCCCGGGAGTGAATGCCGACGATCATGCCCTCGTAGACTTCGTCGCCGGGCGCGACCATCAGCCGCCCGCGTTCCTGCAAGTTGAACAGGGCGTAGGCCAGCACCTTGCCGGTGGCGTTGGCAATCAGCACCCCGTTGATTCGCGCACCGATGGCGCCTTTCCTCATCGGCCCGTAGCGGTCGAACACGTGGTAGATCAGGCCGGTGCCGGAGGTGGTGGTCAGGAACTCGGTCTGGAAACCGATCAGGCCACGTGCCGGAATCCGATAATCCAGCCGCACCCGGCCCTTGCCGTCGGGCTGCATGTCCAGCAATTCCCCGCGCCGCTCGCCGAGCTTTTCCATGATCGCGCCCTGGTGTTGTTCCTCCACGTCCACCGTCAATTGTTCGTAGGGTTCGCAGGCTTCGCCGTCGATCTCGCGCACGATCACTTCCGGGCGCGACACCGCCACTTCGTAGCCCTCACGCCGCATGTTCTCGATCAGGATGGATAGATGCAGCTCGCCCCGGCCCGACACCTTGAATTTATCCGGGTCGTCGCTGTCCTCGATCCGCAGGGCGACGTTGTGGATGAGTTCGCGATACAGTCGCTCGCGCACCTGGCGGCTGGTGACGTACTTGCCCTCGCGCCCGGCGAAGGGGGAGGTATTGACCTGAAAGGTCATGCTCATGGTCGGCTCGTCCACCTTGAGCGGCGGCAGCGGCTCGACCGCGTTGGGGTCGCACAGCACGTCGGAAATGCCCAGCCCGTCCACCCCGGTGAAGGCAATGATGTCGCCAGCGGCCGCTTCGGGGAACTCGATCCGCTCCAGCCCCTGAAAGCCGAGGATTTGCAGGATGCGACCCGCGCGACGGTTGCCGTTCCGGTCCAGAATCACCACGGGCGTATTGGTTTTCACCTTGCCCCGGCGGATGCGGCCGATGCCGATGACGCCAACGTAGCTGTTGTAGTCCAGCGAACTGACCTGAAGCTGGAACGGCCCGACTGGATCGACCGCGGGCGGGCGAACATGGTTAATGATGGTCTCAAACAGCGGAGTCATGTCGCCGGCGCGTACGGTTTCGTCCAGTCCGGCGTAGCCATGCAGCGCCGAGGCGTAGATTACCGGGAAATCCAGTTGCTCGTCGGTTGCCCCCAGCCGGTCGAACAAGTCGAAGGTGCGGTCCAGCACCCAGTGCGGTCGGGCGCCGGGCCGGTCCACCTTGTTGATCACTACAATGGGCCGGAACCCCATGGCGAAGGCTTTCTGGGTGACGAAACGGGTTTGCGGCATCGGTCCGTCCACCGCGTCCACCAGCAACAGCACCGAATCGACCATGGACAGCACCCGTTCGACTTCGCCGCCAAAATCGGCGTGGCCGGGGGTGTCCACGATGTTGATGCGGTAGTCGCGCCAGCGCAGGGCGGTATTTTTGGCCAGGATGGTGATGCCGCGTTCCCGCTCCAGCACGTTGGAGTCCATCACCCGCTCCACCGGGGCGCCCCGGTCGCCCAGCGTGCCGGACTGCTGCAAGAGTTTATCCACCAGCGTGGTTTTGCCATGGTCCACGTGGGCGATAATGGCGATATTGCGGAGTTGTTCGATCACAGTGCGTTCCATCGGGTGGAAACAGGCGGGGCATTATAACCGGGATCGGGTCAGCCAAACCCGTGCTGTCAGGTTCTAAATTTAAGAGTTTGATTTATAAATATATTTTGTTTTACAATTACGGAATGCACTGGAATCTTAGATTGCGCGCCAGCGACGTGATTCGTAATTGTTATCGCTTAAAGCATGAGTTGTTTAACGAGATCATTGCTGCATTCATCCAAACGTTCGCCCCAAACTTGGAGCATCTGAATCCACAATTTCAACCTCCTGTCAATGCGCAAGTCCTACCAAAATTTAAATCGAGCAACCCTAGAAAAGGCAAATTCTAGGCCAAGAAACAACATTTGTAATAAATTGATTTATAAATATATTTTAAGAGACCGGGCATTGCTGGCTTCCCGGTATCAAGGTTTTTGTAAATCCTCTAACGGCTTCATCAGAAAACTCGCGGTGGCGCTGGTCAACAGCACATACCACCGGTCGGGACACAAGTGGACGGTTCCACCAACCCGCAGATAACGCTGGCCATCGGTCGGGGCGGTGTCGCCGAAGTCGATTTCCCGCCCGTTCAGCCACAGCCGCAAACGAGGCGGATCCAGCCGCAGTCGGGGCAAATCCAGGTCGGCGACCGCGTAGCTCGGCGCGCAGCGCGCCTCGGCGAGTTGTGGAATCGGGCGAATCAATACCGGGTTGGCCGCTCCCTTGTCCGGTTCGGTCATCCACCATTGCCCCTCACGCCGCTCGAACGCCAGCCGTTCCTGCCCGGGCCGTTCGACCGCAATGCGCTCGATGCGCTCGACGGTCAGTTCCAGAAGCGGTGGAATTATCACGGACCGGTCCCGACCCGGTTCGATCACCACCAGCGCCACCAGCCCACCGACCAGTCCCAGCAGACCGAAATTCAGCCAGCGCCGACGCACGAGCGTGTTCACGCCTAACGCCGCCGCCGTCGGAACCAGATCAGCCCACCGCTGGCCAGTAATATTCCCGGCAGCCCGATCAGGAATACCACCGCCATCAGCGCCAGCGCATCCGCCGACAGGTTCAAATTTGGGTCGGGCGCAGTCCGGGGCGGAATGAGGATCGGGGCCTCATCCACGGTCAACCAGTTGAAAATATTCAAACCCAGTTCCAGATTAACGCCATTGCCCAGATAGGTATTTGAGAGAAAATCGCCGTCACCGATGACGACGACTCGTTGCTGAGGCGGGGCAGCATCGGGTCGGGGCCGGGACAGCGCCACGCCCACGGTCAGGGGTCCGGACCATTCGGCGCTGTCGGGATCGAAGCGCAGCGGGCCATCGGGCGGACCGGTTTCGGTCCAACTCCGCGCCTGGCTTTCCAGGAGGACCGTGGCGGTCCAGCCCGCAGCAGGTCGAAGGATTAGCGCCACCGCTTGGGGCAACAGTGCGGGAGCGCGCAGCTTTTCGGTGATCGGATGCGGGCCATAATCGGCGATGGGAATAAAGGCAGGATTTTTGATGCCCAGACTCGGCGTGCCCGGGTCCACCACCACGCCGGGCAGGAAAGCAATACCCAATACCGCCGCCAGCGGTTGTTGCAGGACAGCCGGTTCATCCGGATCGCGCAGCCAGAGCAGATTGCCTCCCTGCTGCACGTATTCCAGGATCGCTTCCACCGCGCCCGGCGGCAACGGCGTGCGCGGCCCGGCGATCACTAGCGCGGCGGCGTCAGCAGGAATGCGCACTTCTAACGCCAGATCGAACGGGCGTGGCTGAATCCCGATTTTCTCCAACTCTCGACCGAACGTCCCCAGATCGTGGTTGGCGATGCCCAGCGGGTTACGTTCGCCGTGACCGTCGAGAAATAGCGCGACCCGCTCCTGGCGGCTCAGCCGTTGCAAGGTTTGGGATAGCGCCTGTTCGCTCAGTTGCTGGAGTTTTTCACCGCGCTCGCGGTATTCCACATACAACTCCCCCTCCTGGGTAATGTTGAGTTCGCGCGTTCGATCCGGCAATAGATCGGGATTGGCGAAGTGGAGGATCAAGTCAGGCTTATAGCGCTGATAGCGGCCGATGACTCGGGCGATAGCGTCGCGCAAGGCTGGCTGTTCACGAACGTAGGCGGTCACCTGGACCGGCCCATCCATGCTAGCCAGGAGCGTTTGGCTGGCCGCCGACAGAGTATTGCGCCCGTTTGCGGTCCAGTCCGCCTGTAGCGGGTAGCGGGCGCTCAGCCAGGCGAGCAAGCCAATCACCAGCGCGAACAGCAGCATAAAAAACTGATTTTGCCACCACAGCCGCCGCCGCACAGAAGGATCGAGCCGCACGGTTCAACCTCGCAGCCGGAGATTGTCGAGCCGGCGGATGGTCAGCCCCAGGAACGCCGCGCCGAACAGCAGGTAATAGGCCACATCCTCGCTCCGCACCAGACCGAGCAACAGGGCGTCGTTATGGCGCGGCAGAGACAGGTAGGCGAAAACCGGACTGATCGCGCTCTGACCGGCGCCCGCCATGTCCACGATCCAGAACGCCAGCAACAGTCCCAGCGTCGCGGTTGCGGCGGCCAGTGGTTGCGCGGTCAACGAAGACAGATACAGACCGGCAGCGGCGCCACTGACGGCGAGCAGGCCCAATCCCAGCAACCCGGCCAGCAGCTTGCCGCCATCGAGCGTCGCCCCGGTCGTCAGTGCCAGCGGCATCAGCGCCGTCAGCGCGACCATGCTCAGAAGAAACGTCAACACACCCAGATACTTGCCCAGGACGATCTCGGTCACGCTCACCGGCGCCGACAACAACAGGTCGAGCGTGCCGGCGCGTCGCTCCTCGCTGAACGACCGCATGGTCAGCAATGGCGTCAGCAACAACAACGCCCAGGCGGCAACCCGAAACAACGGCGCGACAACCAGATCGGTCACGCCGGGTGCATGCTCCAGACTGGCCAGCCGCCCCTGCGCACTCTGAAAATCATTGACCAGGATGATGAAAATCCAGGCCAGCAGGGCCTGGGTCACCGCCAGCAACGTCCAGGCCAGTGGCGACAGGAACAGGCTCCGCAGTTCACGGGCCGCGATCGCGGTGATCATTCAGCGATCTCCCATTCCAGCGTCAGTTCGATGAAAATCTGCTCGAGACTCCTTTGTTCCGGGGTCAGTTCCCACAAATCCCAGCCGTCGGCGCGGGCCTGTTCGAGCAACGCGGCATTGGGCGCGGCGCCAGCGGGATGATGGAGCCGAAACTGGCCATCGCCAAGTTTCTCGACCCGCGCGACCCCTGGCAATCGCGCCAACTCCACCACTGGTGGCGGCGCGTTCAGTCCAACCCGTACACTGGTGGATGGTTGTCGCTGCTGCAATTCCGCCAGCGCACCCGCAAACACCAACTGCCCGGCCCGCATGATCTGAACATGACTACAGGTGGCCTGGATTTCCGGCAACAGATGCGTGGACAAAATCACGCCGCGATCTTGTCCCAGTTCACGAATCAGATCGCGGATTTCCCGTGTCTGGATCGGATCCAGCCCGACGGTCGGCTCGTCCAGGATCAACACCGGTGGATCGTGCAACAGGGCCTGCGCGATGCCGACCCGCTGCCGGTAGCCCTTGGACAGGTTGCCGGTCAACCGCTGGCCGACAGCCCACAGACCGCACCGCTCCTTGACTCGCGCCACGGCCTGCGGGCTGGCCGCGCGGTCGAGGCCGTGCAGGCGGGCGCTGTAGCGCAATTGTTCGTCCACGGTCAGTTCGCGATAGAGCGACGGCTGCTCGGGCAGATAACCGATGGCTTGTTTGGCTTGTCGCGGCTGGTCCAGCAGGTCGGCCCCGTTGATCACGATACGCCCGGCGTCCGGCGCCAGTACGCCGGCCAACATCCGCATGGTCGTGGATTTGCCCGCGCCGTTGAGGCCAAGAAAACCCAAAACCTGGCCGCGTTCCAGAGTGAAGCTGACCGCGTTGACTGCCTGGATCCGGCCATGGCAGCGGCTCAGCCGCTCCACCGCCACCAGGGTCTCACCGGTCATGGCGCTGCGAATCAGTAGCTTGGGCTTCATACAACTTCTCAATCCGGCCCGGCACGATCCACCGTTCCCCCAACCCGTTCGGGTTCCACGATCTCGGTTACCCGCGCCACTCCCTCCCGGGTTTCCCAGCGTACATCCAGGTCGTACAACCTCATGCCATGGCGCTGTGGCGCTGGATCAGCGCGTTCGTAGGCTGGGCGGGGATCCTGGCGCAGAATCTGGCAGATCAGTTCCCGCAAGTCGGCACCCCCCGGCCAAGCTGCGCAGAACCTATTTGCCGTCGGGCTGAACTCCACCACCAGCCCCATCTCCGGCATCCCAGGCGCGAAGCCGCCGGTCGAATCCCGAATACAGTCGGAGTAGGGCAGGTAGGGCTTGATGTCGAGCACCGGCGTGCCATCCAGCAAATCCACTCCCGCCAGATGCAGCACCACCTGTCCCTGGCGAATCGCGATGTCATCCAATTTTACTACCGACAGGCCGATGGGATTGGGCCGAAACGGGGACCGGGTGGCAAACACCCCCAACCGCCGGTTGCCGCCCAGGCGCGGCGGCCGCACCGTCGGTTGCCAGCGCCCCGCCGGGACGTCATGGAAGACGAACACGAGCCACAGGTGCGAAAAGCCTTCCAGCCCGCGCACCGCCGCCGGCTGGCTGTATGGCGGCAACAGTTCCAGCGTGGCCCGCGCGGCGGGCGCCAGCCCCGGCTGGCGCGGAATGCCGAACTTCTCGCGAAAGCAGGAGCGGATCACGCCAATCGGCGGGAACTGGAACACCTACAACCACCCGGATTTTTTCAGCTTGCGATACAGCAACAGGCACGCCACCGCCACGCAGCCCATCACGGTCGGATACCCATAAGTCCATTCGAGTTCGGGAAACCAGCCTTTGAAATTCATGCCGTAGATGCTGAATACCATGGTCGGAATCGCCAGTAGCGCACCCCAGCCAGCCAGGCGCTTGGTCGCGTCGTTCTGGCGGGCCGCGCCCACCGACAGGCTGATTTGCAGGGCCAGCGTCAGCGTTTCCCGTATGGCGTCCATCGCCTCGTTGATGCGCAGGGTGTGATCGTAGACATCGCGGAAATAGGGCCGGATATCGTCGGAAATGTGGTCGGTGAACACGTTCGTCAGCAGATAGTTGCAAACCTCGGCCAGCGGCGCGGCGGCGCGGCGCAGTTCCATCAGATCGCGTTTGGACTGGTACAGCCGGCCAAGGTCGTCCTGATCGAAATCGCCCTTGAAAAACCGTTCTTCCAGGTCCTCCACCGCGTCTTCCACGTTGTTGAGAATCGGAAAATAGTTGTCCACCACGAAATCAAGAATGGCGTAGAGCGCGAACGCCGGCCCCTTGCGCAGCAAGCGCGGAATACCCTCGCAGCGGGCGCGCACGGCGGCATGGTACAGCGAGGCGCCATGCCGCACCGTCACCAGATAGCGCGGCCCGAGAAACAGGTGGGTCTCGCCAAAATTTACCTTGCCCTCCTCCATCTGGGCAGTGCGCAGCGCCACGAACAGACAGTCGCCATACAGTTCCACCTTGGGCCGCTGGTGAGCATGGTGGGCATCCTCGGCGGCCAGTTCATGCAGACCGAATAATTCCTTCACCCGCGTCATCAGTTCCTCGTCCGGCTCGTACAGACCGAGCCAGACGAAGGCGTCCGGCCGGTCGCACAGCGCTGGAATGTCCTCCAGCGTGATGGCTGGCAGCTTGTAGCCATCGGCATAGGCGCTGCAGTTGACGATCGTGGGTTGGTTGTCGTAGGGACTTGTCATCTGAGCCATGGCATTCGTGATGGATGGGGTTCCCTATTCAACCATGCCGGTGGCGGTTCGGGCGCGGTTCGGGCCGGTAGGGCTCCTCGCGATCGTGCAGATGCATCCGGTATTCAACGAAGCCGGGGCAGTCATCGAAATGCAGGAACGGGTTGCCCGCGAGTTGCTCGACCATGGTCGAGGTCGGAGTGATGCCGTAGTTATGGCCAGGGCGGACGAGCGTGCCGCCCGGCAACCGCTCGCCCAGCCGGCGCAGGCTCTGGTACATCTGTTCCGGGTCACCGCCGCGCAGATCGCAGCGCCCGCAGCCAAACACGAACAGGGTATCGCCGGTCAGCACCTGATCGCCCAGCCGGTAACAAGCCGAACCGGGGGTATGGCCGGGGGTGTGCAAAATCTCGATTTTGGTCTTGCCCAGTTCGATGCGGTCGCCACCGTCGTGCAGGGTCGGCAGATCGGTATAACGATCCCAGAACGCCGCCTCGGCCCGCAGCAGGTGCAGTTGC
Organism: Candidatus Contendibacter sp.; assembly: GCA_039807425.1. GTDB lineage: Bacteria > Pseudomonadota > Gammaproteobacteria > Competibacterales > Competibacteraceae > Contendibacter. Next base: position 10,585 of record JBDHRD010000065.1, read on the forward strand.
GCGTCGCTGGCGTTCAGCAGCGCCTCGACGCCGTTGATGTGGTCGAAGTGGCTGTGAGTCAGCAGAATGTCGCTGATGCGCAATCCATGCCGCTCGGTCAGGGTCAGGATGCTCGGTACGTCCCAGGCCGGGTCTACCACCGCTGCCCGGTCGGTGGCGTGGTCGTGGATGATGTAGATAAAATTGCCCATGCTCCCGAGTTCCAGGGCATGGATGGTGTAAGGGGCGGTTTCGGTCATCGCGTGCTCTTCCGGTAGTGACAGAGTCGCGGGGGAAAACGATCCGCGATGGGTTGGAACATGGCGGGCGTTGCTGACTCTGTAGGGGGGCATCATACTCATCATACTGGATAAGTCCGTTTGCCCGCGATCACCACCGCTCGTTTCGAGGGATTGCCATGCGTTTCAGTCTTGACAGCGATGCGAACCATTATTCCATCACCAGTTATGGCCTGGACTGGGTGAGGGTCAGCCAACAGGAATTCCGCCGGAGTCTGATCGTCACTCCCGAACGGTTGGTGAGCGACTGGCCGCCGCAGACCTTTGGCGATCTGGTGGAAGCCCATTTCGAGGTGATCGCCGGTTTGGAACCGGAAATCGTGCTGCTGGGTACCGGCAGCCGCCAGCGCTTTCCACGTCCGCCCCTGGTCAGGTCACTGCTGGCCCGCGGCGTGGGAGTGGAAATCATGGATACGGCCGCCGCTTGCCGCACTTACAACATTATCATGCTGGAAGGCCGCCGGGTTGCGGCGGCGTTATTGCTGGCCGATTGAGTCGCCCCTCCCGATCCAGGAGGGGCGACCTCCAGCCTGCTTACAGAAAATCCCGGGAAAAACCTTCGTTTTCCAGGATGTGGCGCAGCCGGCGCAGGGCGTCGATCTGAATCTGCCGCACCCGCTCGCGGGTCACGCCGATCTCGTTGCCGACCTGTTCCAGGGTGGCCCTGTCCTGGCCGCCCAAGCCAAACCGCCGCTCCACCACGATGCGCTGCTTGTCGTTCAACTGACCGAGCCACAGTTCCAGCTTGTCGTTGAGGTCGGTATCCTGCAACCACTGCGACGGATCGGGGTTGTTGTCGTCGGGAATGGCGTCCAGCAGCGACCGGTCCTCGTCCTTGCCGATCGGGGTGTTCACCGAGGCCACCCGCTCGTTCAGTTGCAGCATCCGCTTGACCTCGGTCACCGATTTACCCATCGCCTGGGCGATGTCCTCGGCGGTCGGCTCGTGGTCCAACGTCTGCGCCAACTGTCGGGCGGTTCGCAAATAGCCGTTGATTTCCTTGATGATGTGGATCGGCAACCGGATGATGCGGGTCTGATTCATCAGCGCCCGCTCGATGGTCTGACGAATCCACCAGGTTGCGTAGGTCGAAAACCGGAAACCGCGTTCCGGATCGAATTTTTCGACCGCATGAATCAATCCCAGATTGCCTTCCTCGATCAGGTCGAGCAGGCTCAGGCCCCGGTTCATGTAACGGCGAGCGATCTTCACCACCAGGCGAAGATTGCTCTCGACCATGCGATTGCGGGCGCTGGCATCGCCCTCAAGGGTCCGACGCGCGTAGTAGATTTCTTCCTGGGCGGTTAGCAGAGGAGAAAAGCCAATTTCGCTCAGGTACATGCGAGTGGCATCCAATTCCTCCGGGGTGAATTCCCGGCTGGTTGGCGCCGGCGTCGACCAAGAGGCCTCCAGCGATTCCATGCCCCCTTCCGCAACCGCCTCGTCCTCGGCATCCTCCTCCTTGTCTTCATCTAGCAGAGGGTCGTCCATGCGCAATTCATCCTCGCACACCACAACTTCCAGACAGACGGCAAGCCGTCGGGACATTGAGACCTCCTTATGGCGTTTCGCTTGGTGGACCTTCGTGTTGACGCTCGAGCTCGTGCCAGCGGCGTCTTTTATTGGTTTTGTCGGGCATCGGCGCTCGTGGCGGGAGGGATTCCGTGGGGATCACCCGCCCGTTTGCACCGCCGCTGGAATCATGGAATCGCCTTCTCCTGGCTCCGCATTCCAAGCATTTGATGATGATAAGCTTTTTCTGGCCCTTTCGTCTACTGGCATTGTGCTTGTTCAATGAAACGGAAAAGCACTTTTTTTAGATCGTTAAAGCGACCTGCTGTTCAACCATTCCGTGAGGGAACCGAGCGCGCCATGTCGGGTCAAGTCCACCTGCAAGGGCGTGATGGACACCTGGCCGGCGCGCACCGCATGAAAGTCGGTGCCAGGGCCGGCGTCCTGCTCGGGGCCGGATGGCCCCACCCAGTAGATCGTTCGCCCGCGCGGGTCGATGCTCTTGATGACCGGTTCGGATTTGTGGCGATGGCCAAGCCGGGTGGCTTGGAACCCGGCCAGTTGTTCCCAGGGCCGGTCGGGGACATTGACGTTGAGAATGGTATCGGGCGGCAGCGGCCGCTCCCGCAGTCGCCGCACCAGCCAGACGGCGACGCGGGCGGCGGTATCGAAATGGGCGGGCCGGAACGCGGTCTGGGAAATCGCGATCGCAGGCAGGCCCAGGAAGCGGCCCTCCATCGCCGCCGCTACCGTGCCGGAATAGATTACGTCATCGCCCAGGTTGGCGCCGCTATTGATGCCTGACACTACCATGTCCGGCTCCCGATCCAGCAGACCGGTGATGGCGACATGGACGCAATCGGTCGGGGTGCCCTCGACGCTGTAGAAGCCGTTGTCGTGCTGGGTGACGTAGAGTGGGTTCTTGAGGCTCAGCGAGTTGCTGGCACCGCTGCGGTCGCGGTCAGGGGCGACTACCGTGATCTCCGCCAATTCGCGCAGGGCAGCAACCAGCAACAGCAGGCCAGGGGCCTGATAACCATCGTCGTTGCTGACCAGAATGTGCATTTTTAGCTTTCCTCCCCCTCAGCCGACAGGGTGATCGGTATGGTATCCAGCGGTTTGACGTTAAAATGACAGCCTCCTTCACCGTCGCCGGATGCCTGCTGCGTTCTCACCGAGGCGCCCATGACCAGACCGTTCATTCTTGACCCCCAGGACCGGATGCTGTTTCGTCAGGCCGTTGGCCCGGTCAAGCGGATCCGCTGCGACCGGATCGAACCGGTGTCCCGCCATCCAACGCCGATTCCCCGCTTCACCGAAGCCGACGAGCGCCAGGTGCTGGCCGACATGATGTCGAACTACTTCGAGGCGGCGGATCTGGATACCGGCGAGGAATTGTACTACCGCCGGGAAGGGGTGCAGCAGGCGGTGTTGCGCAAGCTGCGGCGCGGCCAGTTTCAGGTTGGGGCGGCGCTGGATTTGCACGGGATGACGGTGATAATGGCCCGGGAAGCGCTGGCGGAGTTCCTGCGTCGCGCCTGCCGCGACAGTCTAGGTTGCGTGCGAATCGTGCATGGCAAGGGGAAGGGATCTCGTCACAGGGGGCCGGTATTGAAACAAAAAATCAACCATTGGCTACGCCAGCGCGACGAGGTGCTGGCGTTCTGCTCGGCCCGGCCGGTGGACGGCGGAACCGGGGCGATTTATGTGCTGTTGCGACGCAAACCTTGAGGCTGCCCACCACACACCAGCCCCTCGTCACGCCTGAATTTTTGGGGTGGTGATAGCAGAAAACCGGTCCTGGCTGGATGATTTTTGAGAAGCGCTTGAAAACAACCTGACCATTCGTTCTCTTCGTTCGTTTTCGTTCTCTTCGTTCGTTGATGAGAGAATGAATAAAACGCCTACCACTCACAGAGGATCTGATTCATGGCAACCCTGACTTTCAAAGGCAACCCGATCAACACCAATGGTGATCTGCCTGCCATCGGAGAAAAAGCTCCCGACTTCAAACTGGTCACCACCGACCTGAAGGATGTCTCTCTGACCGATTTCGCCGGCAAGAAAAAGCTGCTGAACATCGTGCCCAGCCTCGATACCGCGGTGTGCGCACTGTCCACCCGCAAGTTCAACGAGCACGCCAAGGCCCATCCCGATACCGTCATTCTGGTCATTTCCGCCGATCTGCCATTTGCCCAGAAACGGTTCTGCGGCGATGAGGGCCTGAGCAACGTCGTCACCCTGTCCATGATGCGCTCACGCAAGTTCGCCAAGGATTACGGCGTCTTGCTGGAAGATGGACCACTGGCCGGCCTGACCGCTCGCGCCGTGGTCGTGCTGGATGCAAACAACCAGGTACGCCATACCGAACTGGTCCCGGAAATCGCCCAGGAACCACACTACGAGGTGGCGCTGGCGGCGTTGAAGTAAAAGGGAAAGCGGGACACGAAATCCAAACCTGTTGTGTCCCGCTGTTTTCGGGAAAATTTATGTTAATGCGAGGTTATGGATGAGGTGGAGTTGCCCGCGACATGGACCTGGTTCGGCGGCCAGTCGAGTCCTGATGCACGATGGCATTCCAGAACCATAAAGGTTGGCGTCGGCTGGTCAACGCCACCGGCTATTCCTGGGCGGGACTGAAAGCGGCCTGGCGCAACGAGGAAGCATTTCGGCAAGAGGGTCTGTTGTGCGCGGTACTGACGCCGCTGGCGTTGTGGCTGGGCGACACCGCTGTGGAATGGGCGCTGCTGATCGGCAGTCTGTTCCTGATCGTGATCGTCGAGTTGCTCAACACTGGGATCGAGGCGGCCATCGACCGCATCGGCCCCGAACGCCACGAACTGTCCGGCCGGGCCAAGGACATTGGTTCGGCAGCGGTATTCGTCGCCTTGCTGAACGCTGCTGTGGTGTGGTTCCTGATCCTGCTGGCTTGATCCCGGCTGCTTTCTGCGCAATCGTTCAGACCCCTCCCGCGCCGCGCAACGAAGGGTTTGGCTACGCTCAACC
>JBDHRD010000066.1:0-15260 GCA_039807425.1 Candidatus Contendibacter sp.
CCAAATCGCACCATGCCGGTGCGCATCAAGCCCTGCTGGATTTCCTTGTTGACCTTGCCCTGCTGGTCGAGCAGCGTGGCAATGTCCCGGGCATGTTCCTCCAGGGTAGTGCCGATGTTGCCCAGGTCATCGGCGATTTCCATCAGCGACCGGGCGACCTGTTGCAATTCGGTGAAACGATCCAGTTCCAGGGGGTCGAATTCCTGTTGATGCGCCGTGACTCCCTGATCCAGCCGCGACTGAATGCGGGCCTCGGCCTGAGTGGCGAGATTGGTGACTTGGCGGCGCAGGCGGGAAATGGTCTGCTCCATGTCGCTGAGGCTAAAACTCATGGCGCCGACGCCCTGATCGATGCGGGCGCGGAAAATGCTGCTTTCACCCATCTGATTGACCAGGGTATTGAGCAGCGCGGCGCTGACCCGAATAGTGTCGGCAGATGCAGCCACCGGTGCGGCGACGGGTCTTTCCACTGGCCGCGCCGGCGCGGTAACCGAAATGAGTTTCGGCGCGGCAGGCAGGGCGGCGGTTGGCGCGGTGGGCGGGGGCAGCGGCGCCGACATGCCGCCTAATACCTCTTGCAGTTCGCCAATCAAAGCCTGGGGCGTCGTCGGCCGAGCGCCTCGGACGACTTCCGCCAACATTTGATGAAGACCATCCAGAGCGCGCTGGAGGGTATCCAATACCGCCGATGTCGCCGCCTCCACACCCTTGCCGAGAACATCCAGCACCGATTCGGCGGCGTGGGCCAGATCGCCGATCGCCATGATGCCCGCCATGCGCGAACCGCCCTTGAGCGTATGCATCTCGCGGCGGAGATTGCCCAGCAGCTCGGCATTGCCCGGATCGCCGCGCAGTCGCTGCAAAATGAGGTCGCTGGAATCGAGAACTTCGGTGGCCTCAACCTGGAACACCTGGACCAATTCCTGATCCAGCTCGGTCATGGGCCGCAAGGAACGCGGCTCCGGAACCACCGCGGCCTCTTCGGGGACCGCGACCAGCGCGGCGGGCAATTCCTCAGTCAGTTTACCGGTGACAACCGCATCGGCCAGCCGGCCCAGATCAGCGATCAACCCGGTCGCGGCCGATGGACTCGTTCCGCCAGAGGCCTCCGCCAGCATTCGGTTGAGCCGGTCCAAAACGCGTTGCAAGGTATCCAATACGCCTGGCGGCGCTGCCCTCCCGCTCTTGCCCAAGGCGTCCAGCACCGATTCGGCGGCATGGGCCAGGTCGCCGACCATCATGATGCCCGCCATCCGCGAACTGCCCTTGAGCGTATGCATGCTCCGACGAAGATCGTCCAGCAATCCAAGTCGATCCGGCTCGCTGCTCAACTGTTGCAGGATGGTGTCGCTGGTATCGAGAATCTCGGTGGCTTCGTACTGGAAAATTTGCGCCAGCTCCGGTTCCATAACGGGTGGAGCGAGCGGCTCTTCGACCGTCGCCCGCTCCCCGGCAGCAACCGCTACGGCGGGCGGTGCCTGGTCTGCGACCGGTTCGGCGGGGGCTGGGACCGCTTCGGCCAGCGGTTCCCGCAACAACGCCTCGGCGCGCGCGACCAGGCGATTCAACGTCGCCATGGCATCCTGGTTCACTGTCGCCGCATCCCCGACCAACGGCTCCAACGGCTCCAGCGCAGCAATCGCTTCGCCGACCAGATCAGCGACGGTGGACGTGGCCGCCAGCGCGTTGTTCAGGGCATGATTCAACAGATTTTCAAAACATCCAGCGAAATCGCCAATCACGGTCGCGCCCACGACGCGACCGCTACCCTTGAGGGTGTGGAAGGCGCGGCGAAGAACCGCTAGCGCCGGGCGGTCGGCGAGATTCCGCCGCCAGACCGCCTGGTGTTCGCGCAGGGTGGCCAACTCGCCTTGCGCCTCCTCCAGAAACACCGCGACGAATTCCGGATCGATACCCGAAGGAATCGCCAAGCCGGGCGGCGTCACCAGTTCCGGCTTGGCGCGCTGCAAGGCTCGCGCCTGTTCGACCAACGCCGGCAAAGCCGCCAATTCGCCCCCATGGAGCGGAACCTCCCCCACCAGCGGCGCCAGGGCTTCGACCCCTGCCGCGACGACGGTGGCGATGGCTGAATCCGGATCCCGAGCGCCGCTCAGTACCTGATTCAGCAGGTTCTCAAACTCCCAGGCGAAGTCGCCAATCACCATCGCGCCGACCATGCGCCCGCTGCCCTTGAGCGTGTGAAAGGATCGCCGCATGTTGGTCAGCGCCTGCTGGTCATCTGGATGCACCCGCCAGATCGCCAGTTGTTCCCGAATGGCGACCAGTTCGTCGCGTGCTTCCTCCAAAAACACTTCGACGAATTCCGGATCGCCGTCCCCCAGACCGATCAGTGCAATAAGATCGCCCATCTCCACCCGAGGGGCGGCATCCTCCTCCGCGCGCATTATCGCGTCGAACTGGATCCGCGCGTCCGCATCGCCCCCCATCGAGGCAGAGGGGGGTGGCGCGAGTTCCAGTTCGAGCGGCGGTTCGATGGTGTTATTCTCGTCCGGCAGCACCGAAACTGGCTTAGCAGACGCGGGGGTCATGAGTTCCGACCATTCCGCCAACTCCAGGGTAAGCCCGGAAATCGTGTCCGACTGGGCCGACGTGGCGCGAAGGGCCCCTGCCACCGGAATGGGTGGCGAAATCGCCGGAACGGATGTGGCGACTTGTTCGGCCACCGATGGCGATATCTGGAGCAGGGTTTCCATTTGCGACAAGTGCTCTTCCACCGACTTCAGGATGGCTGCCGTTGGCCTGTCGCCATCCGATGGTTCCAATTCCAGGCCATGACTGAACCCGGCCAGGATTTCAGCACAGACACTGCTCGCCAGCACACCGTAATGCTTGGCGGCGCCAGCGGCCAGGGTCCCCACGATCCGATCCAGACGGTCGAGCGCCGAGACCGCACGCGGCCAGTTGCGCGCGGCCAGCAAGCCCTGAAGGAGTTTCAGATCGCGGCGCGGTGCTTCCCAGGATTCGGGCCGATCCGGCGATCCGTCCATCTTGACAGCAAGCGTGCGTTGAAGCTGCTGGAGGCTATCCAGCAGGGGACGCACGGTCGTATCAACGGCTGACGCAACATCGCCCATTGCAGACGCAACACCCCGCTGGCGGGTCCGATGCAAGGTCTCCCTCATTCTCGACAGCTCTGTATCCGGCCGCCGGTTGCCCGGGGACAGGCAAACCTCCAGATAGCCCGCCAGACGTTCGATGGCCTGCCGCACCAGAGCCGGGTCGAAAGTCTGGATCTGTCCAGTCATCTGTTCCTGGACGAGGGCGTGCATCTCCTCCACCAACGCGACGGCTTCTCGGTGGTCCAACGCTGACAGAGGGCCACGAATCTGACAGATGGTTTCGCCAATCGCCTCCAGAGACGTCAGGTCGCGCGGATCCTCGCGATAGGTATCCAGATCGAGCTGAATCCGCTGCAGGGCCAGCAGGAGATCTTTCTTGACCGGTTCCAAGCGGTGATCGGCGACACGATGCGAAATCATCACGTTACCTCATCGGGTGTGTCGCGAAATCATTCGGGCAGACGGAAACCAGCCACGGACTGGCGCAACTCCTGCGCCAATCGCTGCAATTTGCCAATGGCGGAAGCGGTCATCACGCTGCTTTCGGCGGTCTGGCCAGTGATCTCGTTGATGGAAATCATGGCAGTCGACACCCGCGATGCCATTTCCGATACCTGGCCAGCCGACTTGGAAATCTCGTCGATCAGTTCGGCCAGCCTGGCGGATACCTTTTCGATCTCTTCCAGCGCCTCGCCCGCCTTCTCAGCCAGCCCGGCGCCAGTGACCACTTCGGCAGTGCTTTTTTCCATCGAGATAACCGCTTCGTTGGTATCGGCCTGAATCGTCTTGACCAGGGTCTCGATGCGCTTGGTAGCGTTGCTGGACCGCTCGGCCAGTCGTTGCACCTCATCAGCGACCACGGCAAAGCCGCGGCCGGCCTCACCCGCCGCCGAGGCCTGGATCGCGGCATTCAGCGCCAGGATGTTGGTCTGATCGGCGATATCGTTGATCAGCGCCACGATGTCGCCGATTTCCTGTGAGGATTCACCCAGCCGCTTGATGCGCTTGGAAGTATCCTGAATATGCTCGCGGATAGTGTTCATGCCGTAGATGGTGCGCCGCACCCGGTCGCCGCCCTCGTGGGCGATGCCCACCGATTTCTCGGCCACATCAGCGGAGGAGGCAGTCTTGGCCGAGACTTCGTCCATGGACTGGGCCATCTGCGTCACGGTAGTGCTGGCATTATCAATTTGCCGGGCCTGGATTTCGCTGGACTTGGCCAAACCGTCGGCGATGGCGCTGGTTTCCTGCACGGCGGAGGCAACCAGTCCCGAGGTATTGTTGATAGTGGATACCAGATCGCGCAGCGCTTCGATGGCGTAATTGACCGAGTCGGCGATGGCGCCGGTGACATCCTCGGTCACGCTAGCCTGCACGGTCAAATCGCCTTCAGCCAGATTGCCCAGTTCGTCGAGCAGTCGCAGGATGGCGTCCTGGTTGCGGCGGTTTTGCTCCTCGGTTTCCTGCTTGCGCTGTTCGGCATCCAGCAACTGCTGCCGGCTTTCCCGGTTTTGCACGTAAAATAAGGCGATCAACAGGATCAGCGCGAGGATGCCCAGCAGATAGGCCGCCTGATAGTTCAGCGGAATACCGAGCATGTGGAACTGGCGGCCACTCTCGACATACTGATCGAGCAACCGGGTAGTCGCCTCGATCAGGGCGTCGCCCTTGTTGGCGATACCTTGGGCGGCGTTCTGAACCTTGACCAGTTCCGGTGACTTCTCGACGATGCGCGCGGTTTCCGTCTCGAGCGACTTGAACAGATCGGTCAGTTCGGTCAGCTTTCTGGCGCTGTCGGGGATAGTGATGCGCTCGATGCCCGCTCCGCCATCACGCATGCCTCTGAGCACCTGACCGAACAGGTTGACGTTACGGCCGAAGCGGTCGGCGGCATTGGCGGCGCCCAGCCCACCTTCGCTCAGCATCCGCTTGAGATCGCCCATGATCTGTTCGCCCAACTGCAACTGCTTGACGGCCTGGTAGACTTGCCGGGCGTCAACCCGGTTATTGGCCAGGCTCTTGGCGATTTCGTCGGACAGGGTGTTCATCTGGGTGAGAGAACTTTCCAGCAGGGGTACGAAATTGCCGACCGAGATCACCGGATCGCGTCCGGCCAGGATGATGTCGATCTCGGTCCTGATCGGCTTCCAGCGGTTTTCCAGTTCGTCCAGAGCAGCCCGCGCCGCCAGCGGCGCGGGCGACAATCCCAGCGCGGCGCTACCGTTTCTCTGATCGTTCAGCGCCTGCTCGAAGCGGTTGCGGCTATCCTCGAGCTTGGCGAACGCCGTTTCCTTGCCCCGCGCGGCCTCCAGCGCCTCGGTCATGATCGCACGGGACAGCAGGCGCTGTTCGCCGGCAAGCTTGAAGAAGATCTCGTTCTGCGCGCTCTGCCTTCCCAAGGCCACCAGGATGACGCCCATCAGCACAATGAACAGCACCAACGCGCCCAACACCGCCAGATAGGTGACGGAGTACCCTTTTAAAGCCGAATCATCTCGCGATTGACGCATTTCTATTTCTCGTTGGACTGAACATCCTGGTTGGCCCCGTTAATGGGTCCAACGGGGGAATTCTCGAAACTTTACCGGGCCCCATGCAGAAACCCAGGATCCGCCAGTAGTTTGCCAGCGTTGAAGGCCAACCAGTACTGACCATCGTTCAAAAACGCCTCGGTGATGCAGAGGCGCAGACCCTCTTCCACAGCATCCAGCTCGGCCAGCCGATGCTGCGGTCCGAAATGTCGCATCCCAATCACCTCATCTACCAGCAGGCCATAATCCCACCCGCCCGCGCGGACCACGACCATCTGGCTGCTCGGCAGTTGCAGCGTGGGTCGGTCAGTTAGAAAATCCCGCAAATCGGAGACCGAGATCACCTTGCCACGCAGGTTGGCGATGCCGAGCAACCAGCGTTTCACGCCCGGCACTCGGGTGATGCGTGGCAGGGGGACGATTTCGGCTACATCGTCCATGGAAAACAGCAGATTCCAGGAACCGAGCCGCACCGCCAGTCGCCCACGCATCTCCGACAACTGCACGCTGGCTGCCGCGACCGGTGTCCGTTCGCGAACGCGCTGGTCCAGTTGTAGCAGAATATCAAAGGGATGCAGCGGAAGAGGCGCCGCAGGAGTAGAAGGTGCCGCATCTGCCACAGAACTGTCCTCTGAGCGGGATTTGAGCGAAATGGCCGCCGGGTGGAGCCAAAACAGCGCATTAGTGTTTTTTGTGTAATTTTTAACATACTAGCGATGAGGATACCATGCTGGAAACCGCATCTTCCCCTTTTTAGTTCCTTTAATCGCCCCCCTGCTTCGTCCGCCGACAGCTTGAAGCGGGGTTGCGCAAACTCACGGACCCGCCAAACATGACCTTCAAACTCGGCGTGGTGATGGACCCTATCGCCACCATCACGATCAAAAAGGATACGACTTTCGCCATGCTGTTGGCCGCCCAGGCCCGTGGCTGGGAACTGCATTATTTCGAGCAGGCCGACCTCTATGCCCGCGGTAACGAGGCGTTCGGCCGGACCCGCTCCCTCAGCATCCGCGATGATAAGAACGGCTGGTTCGCCTTTCACGGCGAGGGGGAACTGCCGCTGACGGAACTGGATGCGATCCTGATGCGCAAGGATCCACCGTTCGACATGGAGTATATCTATACAACCTATCTGCTGGAACTGGCCGAAAAGGCCGGGACGCTGGTCGTCAACCAGCCGCGCAGCCTGCGCGACGCCAACGAGAAGTTCTTCGCCCTGAATTTCCCGCACTGCTGCCCGCCGACCCTGGTCAGTCGGGAGCCGGCGCGACTCAAGGCGTTCCTGGGCGAACATACCGACATCGTGGTCAAACCTCTGGATGGCATGGGGGGGGCGTCAGTATTCCGGCTGCGGCGGGACGATCCTAATCTGAACGTGATTCTGGAAACGCTGACCGCTCATGGCCGACGCTCGACCATGGCGCAGCGTTATATCCCGGAGGTGACGGCCGGGGACAAGCGCATCCTGCTGGTCGATGGCGAACCGGTTCCCTACGCGCTGGCGCGGATTCCCCAAGGCGGTGAGACCCGGGCCAACCTGGCGGCGGGCGGGCGCGGCGAGGGCGTGCCACTCACCGAGCGTGACCGCTGGATTTGCGCGCAAGTCGCGCCAACGCTGCGCGAGATGGGCCTGTTGTTCGTCGGCCTGGACGTGATCGGCGACTGGCTGACCGAAATCAACGTCACCAGCCCCACCTGCGCGCGGGAATTGGACGCCCAGTTTGGCTTGGACATCGGTGGCGACTTGATGACCGCCATCGAGCGGCAACCGCGACGCTCACGCCGCTGACGCCGGATGAACGGCATCACCCGCGACGCGGAAGAGACCCGGCGGCTGGCGCTGGCGCTGCTGCTGGCTCTCGGCCTGCACGCCGCGTTGCTGCTGGGTCTCCCGGCCGAAGGCTGGTCGCTCCGCTATCCCCGAACGCTACGCTTCGAGGTGGCGCTCCTGCCGCCGATCGAGCGACCAAGCATTCCAGCACCCGCCACCGTGCCAGAGCGGACGGAATCCCCGGCCATCGCCGCTCCAGCACCCGAACTCCCACCTGCGGAATCCCCGTCAGTTGCGCCACCCTCCCCCACTCCGGCTTTGACGCCTCCACCGCCGCCGATCCCGCCTCCCAAACCCATGGCCACTGTTCGACCAGCGCCTAAACCCGTCGCGCCAGCAGTCAAACCGGTCAAGCCGCCGGCGCCGCGCGCCACGGTCAAGCCGGCTGCGCCGCCAAAACCCGCCAAGCCGCCGGTCGCGCCCATCAAGCCCATCAATCCTTCCCAGGCAACCGTCGAATCGCCGGTCAAGCCGCCCGTGGTCGAATCGCTGCCCGCGCTGCGATTCACTCCAGCGGAAGCCCCTCGCCCGCCCGTCGCAAAATCGCCTGCCCGCCCGATGGAGCGTTCCGGCGGTGGCGCAGGCGTGAGAAGTCGCAGCGGCCGGCTGGACAGCGCCGCCCTGCTGGGCCAGATCGCCGGCTTGGATGCCGAAACCCAGCGGCGGACCAGCAACGCCGCCCGCGAACGACGGGTCAGCCTGGCCGATACCCGTTCGCTGGCTGGATTCTATGCCGCCGACTGGGCGCGCAAGGTCACCCGGGTCGGCGAAATGAACTTCCCCGACGCGGCCCGGCGCTCAGGTTCGACTGCCGGGCCACTGCTGGATGTGGCGATTCGGGCCGACGGCAGCCTGCGGGACGTGCGCGTGCTCCGCTCGTCCGGCAACGCCGAACTCGATCAGGCAGCGCGGCGGATCGTCCAACTGGCCGCGCCCTACCCTCCCTTTCCGCCCGAACTGCGCCAGCAAGTCGAAGTGCTGCGCATCGAGGCGCCGTGGCGGTTCGATCCGGGGGGACGGGTTCAGGTGCGCTGAGCCCGGCAGTCGCCGTGAAAACGCGCGCCCTCTCGTTAGGCGGCAGTGTTCCAGATATGGTTTTTACACCGGTGGATCAATGCAGTGCGGCCTGATACTTCCTGGGTATCGCCGAACAAATCGCTGCTGGCTAACCGTTTCCGGGATGTCCCACCGCAGGGATCGGGGCGAACACATCGCGGATCGCGGAAAGGCGGGTTCACGACGGACGCCCCATCGCGCGCCGTCGCCGCACGATCCCGGCAGCGCCACCTTCGTTCAGGCGATGCGTGCAAGCGTGCAGGCACAAGGTCCGCACGCGGCACTTGGACACGTGGTCGAGGCAGCGAAAATCGGTCACGCTCACCGCCCCGCAAACCAGAAGCTGGTAGAGTTTTTCGGCGTCGATAGCCAGCTCGATTCCGCCCTCCTCCGCCTCACGGCCAGCGGCGATTCCAGCATCGCGCAATGCGATGGGGTTTAGGCTGGCGTTCCGAACCGCGTCGTTGTCGAGCATGACGGCGGACCTCACGACGCTACCGCGTTCAAGCCGCGATTAAACGCCGCCAGGCTGGCGCGCGGCAACAACACCAGTGGTTTGGTGTTGCGCTCGCAAAAGCGCCTGATCCGGTGTACCGCGTCGTGGCTCACGCAATCCAGCGGACAAAGGACGGCGTCCGCCTGCCGCACTACGTCCCAAAGCTGAGCACGAGCGTCCTCGCGCCCGCCGTCGTGATAGATGAAACGGCCGTTGCGGCGTTCTACCAGCGCCCGAAAATGGGCGCATAAACCTTGGCGACCGCCGACGTACAGCACGCAGCGGCCCACCAGGTCGGAATTGGAATCGAGCGCGGTGGCGGGGTCGTCGAGGTCCGCGCACGGCGGGATCAGCAATCGCTCCAGAGTGGCTTCCAGGATGTCCCGCTCCTGGCGGAACTCAGCCAGTTGTTGCGCGAGCCCCTGGTTTTGGTCGATGGAACGGGTCGCCTGTTGTTTCCAGTGGTCGACGACGGTTTCGGCGCGTTCAGCGCGTTCGCGTTCGGCGTCGAGCCGCCCACTTAACTCCTCGACTTCGGCCAGCAAGCGCGCGGTCAACGGCTGTCCTTCCAGCACCGCCAAACGGGCTTCGGTGGCCTGGAGCCTGCTTTCCGCTGCCAGGGTCTGCGCCAGCCTTTTGTTCAACGCGGTAATCGCATCTTCTTGCTCGGCCAACCGGCGACGGGTCGCGACCCTGGCGTCGGCCAGTTGCGTTTCCAGCTCCGGACAACGACGCCTCAGCCGGTTCAACTCCTGCAAATCGACTCTGATCGACGCACCGGACAAGTGCGACAGCATGTGGACCTCGCCGTAGACGCGGTCGAGCACGGTGTTCGGCACACCGGGATGCGTGATCAAGGCCCACAAAGCGCCCGCGACCTCGCCTGCGTTCAACGCCGCATCCCAACAGGCCACGAACGCCTCCGCCGAGCGTGCTTTGCCGATTTGCTGGATGGCTGACCGGTACTTGCGATCCAGATGCTTGTGGATCAGCCGGCTCGCGGGAGTGGCTTCTCGGGCCGCGACCACGAACGTACGATGCAAATCGTAATCGCTGGTCGGGACTTGAGCGGCGCCGCCCAGCCGCCGCTGGAGCTGGCGCAGTTCGGTCAAGGTCAGGCAAGTGCCGATGATGCTGCAGTGAAAGTATGGATCGAGTTCCCAAAGCTTTTTGCGGAGCGGCGCGGGCGATTTCCAAGGCGCGGCCGGGGAACACGACAAAAACGTCGGCCCGGGAGGTTTGTCGCCACCCGGAGCGTTGCCCAAACAAAGCTTCTTGCGCGGCGTCGCGGAGTGAACCTCGGGGGTGTTCCGAACGTCTGGCAAGGATTTCGGCACGGCATGATGCAGCTCACACATCGGGTGACTCCAAATGATATTTTAGTGCTAATGATAATGATTCTCATTTAGATGTCAAACAAAACTTGCCCGAATCGTGGGGATATGGGTTCAGAAACCAGAGACGTTCTCGATACCAATCCTGCCGCTGTCGACGGACCAGACCCCACCACCGAAGCCGTTCGGCTAAACACCGGCGATTTTTTCGCGCCCGCGAAGCCGGCTCCAGCCGGGCTTTTTCTCGAACCGGAGAAAGATCGGCGAGCGGTCAACAATTCTCGTTTTGCTGTTGATCGTTGGGTGGGGTTAGGCGCGCATTGGGAAAATCCGCCGGTTTATCGCCAACGTTGACGCGCGCCGTAACCCACCTTGGCCAAGGCGGACCTGGGGGAGGTCGGCCGAGTGAATTACGGCGCGCGGCATGCCGGGTGATTACGTCGACTCTGTGGCGGGTGCGCTTCGCCTATCCTGCGTCGAACGTGCTTTATGCAAGCCAAAATGAGAATTACTAGCAAGCGGTTGCGGGATCAGCACCGATTATTAACTCGCATCCCCACCACGATAAGCCACTTTCAACGTCTCCAGCCTGTCTTTCAACGCTTCCAGGCGACCGGTCTTGAGGCTGACGCCGGCTATCGAGTTGATCAGCACGCCCAAGGTCATGCCGTTGTGCAGCAGCGCCGACCACACCGGCGAGAGGAGGCCGAACGCCGCGCCGGCGATGACCGCCGTGTTGACGCCGGTGGAGACGCGGAAATGGGTACGGATCAGGCGCAACGTCCCCGCGCTGAGCATCCGGGCCGCCAGCAGGGTCTGCAAATGTTCGTCGAGCAGCACGATGTCGGCGGTGGCGCGGGCCAAGTCCGCGCCCCGGGGCATAGCCAACCCCACATCGGCGGCGATCAGCGCCGGGGCGTCATTGACCCCGTCGCCGACGAACGCCACTTTCGCGCCTTGCGCCCGCAGCTCCTCGACCACGGCGGCCTTGCGTTCCGGCGGGCATTCGGCGTGGACTTCGTCCATGTCCAACTCCCGCGCCAGCGCCTCGGCCTTGTCCCGGCGGTCGCCGGTGAGCAGCACCAGCCGCCCAATCCCGGAGCGGCGCAGTTGCGCCAGCACGGTCTTCGCTTCCGGGCGCAAACTGTCGCGCAGGCCGATCAACCCCAGGGGGCGCTGCTCCAGCGCCACGTAGAGCAGGGTTTTACCGGCCTGCTCCAGCGCCGCGATGTGCGCTTCGTGAGCGGCGAACGAGATGTGTTCGTGTGTTTCGAGAAAATGCCGGCTGCCGATCACCACGCGGCGTCCTTCGGCCTGGGTGGTGAGACCGTGCGCCACCAGGTAATCCACGTCTTCGTGTTCGATGTGCCCCAGATGTTGTCGGCGGGCCTGCTTGACCACGGCGTCGGCCACCGGGTGGCTGGCGTGCTCCTCGATGGAGGCCACCAGCGCCAGCAGATGCGCTTCTTCCCACTCCGGATCCAGACTGAGCACATCGGTCACTTCCAGCAGACCGCTGGTCAGGGTGCCGGTCTTGTCGAACACGAAGGTGTCGGCCTGAGCCAGGCCGTCGAGCGCCGAGCTGCCGCGAAACAGAATGCCGTGCTTGGCGCCCTGATACATGGCGGACTTGATCGCCACCGGCGTGCCGAGCTTCAGGGCGCAGGCGTAATCCACCAGGAACACCGAGGCCAGGCGGTCGAGATCGCCAGTCGCGGCATAGACCAGCGCGCCGGTGCCCAGTGTCAGATAGACCCGCTGATCGGCCAGTTGCTCGGCCAGCGACTGGGTTCGCGACTGCTGTTGCAGGGCGTTTTCGATGAAGCGGGCGATGCGCGCCGTCGTGGTTTCCGCGCCGACGCGGGTGGCGCGGATCCGCAACCGTCCGCCTTCCAGCACCGTGCCGGACAACACCTTGTCGCCCACTTCCTTGCGGACGGCCAGGTTCTCGCCGGTCACCGACGCCTGATTGACCGCCGCGTTGCCGCCGATGACCTTGCCATCGATGGGGATCATCTCGCCCGGCCCGACCTCGATTTGATCGCCGATTCGCAGTTCGTCACACGGGATTTGCACCAGCGTGCCGTCGCGCTCGACCCAGGCTTGCGTCGGCATCGGCTTGAGCAGATACCGCAGCAAGTCGTCGGCGTGGCGGGCGGTGCGCTGCTCCAGATACGCGCCCAGCGCCAGCAGGCCCTGGGTGGCGATGGCGGTCAAATACTCGCCCCGGGCCGCCGCCAGGCTCACCGCCAGGCTGTCCAGCACCTCGATTTTCAGCCCTTTCCGGCTCAGAGTCTGGGCGCCTTCCCACACGGTCGGGGCGATCAGAGCATAGGTCAGCCAGCGGCGCAGCGGCTGGGTCAGCGCCGGCAGCAAGGCCAGGCCCGCCAGCGCGCCGAACACACGCAGGAGATCGGGATCGGGCCGGCTGGCAACCGGACTGGGTTCCACCAGAAATCCCGGTGGCGGCTGCCGAAACCAGTCCAAAATCGCGCGGCGGTGGTGGTTTTGACCGTCATACTCGATGGCGACGCTGCCCGCGTGAAGGTTGACCCGCGCACCGCGCACGCCGCCGAGGCTCAGCAAGGCCGCCTCCAGAGACAATCGATCCAGCCGGCGGTCGGCTAGCCAGGGCGCGCGCAGACGCAAGCGCTGGGGCAGTTCGTGGACCAACTCGACTGTGGGCAGGGTTTCTGGAATCTGCATGGCGTAATTTTACGGGCCGAAAAAAAGCCGGCGCCGGAGGAATCGGTATCTCGGCGCCGGAACCGCTTGCCTATTTGCCGGGTTGGGTTTCCGTCTTGATCTCTGCTTCGGCGTCCTTGAAGCGTTCCTTGATCTCTTCGATGCCACCTTGGAACGCGCTCCACAGTTTGACCAGCGACTTGATCGTGTTCTTCTGCACGGTATCGCTGGTCAACAGGAACGTCAGGGCAGCCCCGGTGATCGCGCCCTTGACGAAACGCTCGTCGCGAAAGTTGAAAAAGCTGCCCAAGCCGCTGTCGTGATGATGATCGGGCGCATAACCCGCCTGGAACTGCGCGTAGGCGGGGTGCGCGTGATAGCCGGGGTGCGCGCCGTAACCCGGTGGGTAGTACCCTTGAGCTTGCGGCGGCGGTCCGTAGTAGGCCGGATGGCCGCCCCGGTGATGGTCCTGGTGCGCCCAGGGGGGGTTGTTGCCCGGCGCGGGTGGGTGGCCATAACCGCCTCGATACTGATCCTGATAGCCGCCGTGGTGATAACCCGGATGCGCCCAAGGGGGACCCTGGTCCGGCGCGGGCGGGTAACCGTAGCCACCCTGAGACTGTTCCTGATAGCCGCCGTGATACTGCGATCCTTGCCCCTGCGGGGCGGCCGGACCCTGCGGACCGGGCTGTTGTGGGGGTACCTGGTTGTTTTGGGTTTCGTTCATTGGGATTCTCCCTGTTTTGACGGATTCAACAAATACATCAAGGTAGCGCTGGTCACGAACATCGCGGCAAAACGGGTCAGGGTTTTGCTGCAACCCAGACTTTGCCCGACCAGGGTCGCGGCGGCGGTGGTTAGCCCGGTGACGGCGCCGGCTTGCAACACGTCGTTCAGCGCCAAGCGGTGGTCGGGGTCGTGGCGCTTGATCTGCGCGGCGGTCGCGGCGGCGGCGCCCACGGTCGCGCCCATCGCGGCGCCTTGCAGCACCGCGACGGTGGCCGGTGAAAACGACGCTGGGCAGTGGTATGGGTAGGGCGAGGGATAATAACGATCGCTCACGCGGGTGCTCCTTCAGGTGGATGGGAAGAACAGTGGTCGGGATCGGCGAGCAGGCCGACCTCCGCCAGCAGCGCGGGCAAGGTTTCGCTCCGGGCGTGCAGGAGACGCTCCCACCACTGCGACGGGATGCGCCGGGCGTCGTATTCGATCACCAGCGAAGCGGCGGCCTGGTTCAAATGGAGGGCGGTGATACCCGGCAGTCGCGCCAGCCAGCTTTCCGGCGCGGCGTTCGGCTCTTGCGCCAGCCAGCCCAGCACCCCGGCGTGTAGCCGCACCCGCAGTCGCCCGCGAACGTGATGGACGATGCGCAAATGGGGCAGCAGACCAGCCAACCGCACCCAGTCGCCGCCGCTCGGCGAAATTGTCGAATCGGGTGGTTTCAACGAAATCCTCGCGCCAGCGACAGCACCGAGGTTTCCACGCTCTTGCGCAGCAACGTGCCGAACAGGGCGTTACCAAACAGGGCGCCGGCC
The DNA here is from genome assembly GCA_039807425.1 of Candidatus Contendibacter sp. GTDB lineage: Bacteria > Pseudomonadota > Gammaproteobacteria > Competibacterales > Competibacteraceae > Contendibacter. The sequence continues at coordinate 14,552 of JBDHRD010000066.1, forward strand.
TGCTGGACCAGATCGCCACCGGCCGGCGCGGTGGGCACGGCGGATATGGGGCTGTCCAGGCAACCGGCCTTGTAGAGGTGGTACAGAATGTCGTCGGCGTTCAACCGGGCGGTGTCGTAATGAATCAGCACACTGCCGATTTTGTCGTTGTGGCTATGGCTGTCGATGCCCGAGAGTTCTTCCAGCATCTTGCCCAGCCTGGCCCGGCATTCGGCCCGGCGCAGACACGCGGTTTGGATCCGCAGGCGACCCGGAACATGATGGATATAGTAGCTCATCGCAATAACCTCGCAACGGGATCGAGTGAAAGCTCGCAGGTGAAGGGCTGATCACCCTTTAATCTGGCGTGAAACCACCGAGCGGGTGCGACCCTTTCGGGACAGTCCCAACCCCACTTGTTGCGATCATAATTCAAATAAGAATAATTCTCAATAAAAGACGATCATGATGTGCTGGATATGCCCGTTCGGTCACCCGTGAGCTGGTTAACTATAATGGTCCCCAAATTTTGGACAGCTAATTAAGGTAGTACTCTGCACGGGTAGGATCGCATGACGATGTGGAGACGAGCGATACAGAGGAAAGTATTCAGCGCGGAGTTCAAGGCGAAAGTGGCGCTGGAAGCGCTGGCCGGCCGCCAGACGGTCAACGAGATCGCGGGGACTTACGAGGTGCATCCGCATCAGGTGGCCAGTTGGAAACGCGAGGC
>JBDHRD010000067.1:0-15008 GCA_039807425.1 Candidatus Contendibacter sp.
GGTGTCCATCTTGATGCCGCGCACGCGCAACTGGCCTTCGTCGATGGTCTGGTCGTGGAAGCTGCGCACCTCGACCGAGGTCAGCTTGGCCAGTTCGCGCGACAGATATTCGACGTGGACTCCCGCGCCGCCGTAGATATAGGGGGGATACTCGTTGGTGGTGAGCAGGACGCGCATTGTTGTTGTACTCCCTTGGCCGGGCCAGCGGCAGTGAGGTGAACGGGTTCCGATAGGGCGTCGAGTCGGAAGATCTTGAGATGGGGCATTATGCCAAGCGGCACACGGTTTTTGAACGGGTGGAAGGCGTTACTTAAAACGCCGCCGCCAACTCGCGAACCTGATCCAGCATCGCTTGCCGCTCGGCGGGGGTGATGGAGGTGACTTGGTAGAACGCCTGGTGGACGATGTTACGAACCCCACAGGCGCCCAGCACGCCCTCGGTCATCGGGCGGGCCAGCAATTCGTGCCAGCGTTCGCGCTGATAGGTCGCCTCGTCGCCGCCCAGAGTATTTAGAATCAGCGCCCGCTCGTGGGTCAGCAGGCCCTGCATCCCCTCGGGGCCAAAATCGAAGGCGAACTTGCGGGTGAACACCCGGTCGATCCAGCCTTTCAGGATCGCGGGCGGGCCGAACCACCAGATCGGGTAGACGAACACCAAGCCCTGCGCCCAATGGACCGCATCCTGTTCCCGGCGGGTATCCACGGGCAGGTCGCCGCGCCAGTTGCGGAGTAAATCCTCGCCGTCCAGCACCGCCCGGAATTGCATCGCATACAGGTCGTGAATCCGGGTGGCGTGACCGCGCTCGCGCAAGGCGGCGTCCACGACATCCAGAATGGCCCGGTTGAAGCTGCGGGGGTTGGGATGGGCGTAAACGAGCAAAACGTTCATGCCGTTCAAGCCACCCGCGCGGCGAACTCATGATCCGCAAGACAGAGTTCCAGCGCATCACCGGAACGCAGCGGTCCCACCCCAGCCGGGGTACCAGTCAACACCACGTCGCCTGGTAGCAGGGTGAAGTGGGTGGAGATGTAGGCCATGAGTTCGAAAATGCCGATCATCATCAGGCGGGTATTGCCCTGTTGCCGTATCTCGCCATTGATTCGCAGGGTCAAGTCGGTCGCTTGGGGATCGGCCAGCGCCTCAGGTTGGAGGAATGGCGACAGCGGACAGGAGCCGTCAAAAGCCTTGGCGGTTTCCCAGGGATGGCCTTTCTTCTTCAACTCGTTCTGTAAATCGCGCAGGGTTAAATCCAGGGCGACGCCGTAACCGGCCACGGCTTGCCGGGTGGTTTCGAGGTCGGCGTTGCACAGTTCCCGACCGACCAGCACCGCCAGTTCCACTTCGTGATGGCACTCGCCCCGACCCACGGGCAGGCGGATGGGTTCGTCCAGGCCGGCAAGTGAAGTGGCCGGTTTCATGAACAGGATCGGGGTTTCCGGGACGGCGTTGTTCAGTTCGTGGATGTGGTCGAGATAGTTGCGACCAATGCACACGACCTTGCCAACCGGCAGGTCGAGTGGACTGCCGTCCAGATAGCGGTGCTGGTAAGCCACGGGGATCCCCTTGGAAAGCGGTCTGAAAGATTCGCTCACCCCCGCGTGGGGGCGAGGGGGGTATTGCGGCGATTACCAGTGATCGTACACCTTCCACCGCGCCGGCAAAACCTTCGGTGCGCGAGATGCCGCCGCGAGGTGTTTCGGTTGGCGGGTGAGGGTCGAGTATGCCTGTATAAATTTAGAGGTTTAAAAACTATGAAAATACCCTTTAAATTGACCGAAGCGGAGGTGGTTATGGACAAGCGAACAATACCTTTTTCCAATACGTTAAATACCTTGGAGCAGAATATCGCCAAGCCGGTAGCCGACGCTTCCTCGGAAAGCGCGAGCTTGGATTATCGTCCACCAGAAATCATCCGGCTGGGAAGCGCGGTCGGTCTCATGAAGCAGAGTAATACCGGCCAACTGATCGATGGTAACGATGGATGGTGGGTTTGGGGATCGTAGCTACTCAGGATGATCGAGCGCATCCTGACCGCTGAAACGCCGGGTCCGGTAGTGGGAAATGCCCGCTACCGGCTCGCGCCGAACGTGGTGTTGCTGCTGCTGGAAGATCGCTCGGCCCGGGTGTTGAACTTGGGCGGAGACTTTTTCGCGCTTTCCGAGAGCGCCGCCGATCTGCTCGGGGAGATTATTCAGACTGATCCAGACACAGCGGCCCAACGTATCGCCCATCGCCATCAAGCGGACGTGCGTCAGGTACGGCGGGATTTGGAGATTTGCACCCAGAGGTTTCTGCAAATGGGTGTGATTCGCCCGGCGCACACCCTCAAACCCGACCGCCAACCGCGAACCGCCACCGTCCTGATGGGCTTGCTGGGGATGGTTCATCGACTGAGGTCAAGCCCAGAGACGCAAGCCTGGTGGTTATTGCTGCTGGCCTACATCGCCATCCGTCGCTGGGGTTGGCCGGCGACCGTGCGGTGCTGGCAGCAGTTCTATCGTGATCGCGGTCGCGAGGGCGACGCCCTGGCGAACCAGCCGGAGTGGATCAACCGCACCGAAGCGGCTGTGCGTTCCGCGACCGCCCGCCATCGCAACCCCAGCCGTGGGACGCAGTAATGCCGGGACAGCGTAACGAGTTGCCCGGCGCTCGTTGCGCGTATGAGGGCATCGCCCGCGTTGCGCCGGGAACCGCGCTGCGCGTCGAAGTGGAGAGCGGACAGGTTACGGAGCATCGCTATTGGGACTGGTCGGCTCGCCTGCAACGGCCGGCCAGCGCGCATCTGCCCGACATCGCCGCCCACTATGGCGAACAGTTGCGCCAAGCTGTGCGAGAGCGATTGCAAGGTTGGGTGCTGGCCCATTTGTCGGGCAGGATGGATTCGACGGCGGTGGCGCTGCTCGCTCGCGACAAGGTCCGTGCGGGGTTTGGCGTCGCGCCTTTGCATACGCTGTCGCTGGTCTACGAACGTTTGCCGGTGCTAGCGCGGGAACGGCCCTACATCGAAGCGGCCTTGCGGTCGCAAGAAGGTTTGATCGCACACCGGCTGCCGGCGGACGACTGGCTGGATTTCGCCAATTTTGCGGCCTGTCCGCCGCACGACGAACCTTAGAATCTGTATAAAAACTAACTCCGCCGGGCAGTTTCCTGATGGATTCCCCGGCGAGTGAGGAGGGGTGGGATAGCGACGAAACGCAGCACCGGGTCGAAATCAGCAAGCCCTTCGCCATCGTCCGCTATGCGGTAACGTTTGATGTAATGCCAATAGTGGCGACATCCACGGATTTCGCCAAGGTGATGCAGTGGATATCCATGCGCGGGTTTCCTTGCCTCGCAGGGAAGGGAGCGCAAAAGAGTTTGCGAGGGAATGCAGACGCCGGGGTGAGTAGGCTGCTCTTGGTCCATAACCCGAAAGCCCCGATTAAAGGTCATGGCGAAAAAGCTCGGGAAAACACTCTACCAAGTGAAGCACAACTTATGGAGCGATTATCTGCGTAATGAGTTAAGAAACCCGCATATTCCCGCCTATCAGCCTGCCTGAGCGAAAGTCCTGAATGTATCGGTTTTTGTACGGATTCTGAAACACCTGCCTACCCTATCATTTTGTCTAGCTTGCCCGCTGCAATGCCCGAATCCCCTGCTCCAGTCCTTCCAGCGTCAGCGGAAACATCCGTTCGCCCATCAGTTCCCGTACCATCTGGATCGAGGGGATATAGCTCCAGCGGTTCGGATGCTGCGGATTGAGCCAGATGGCGCGGGGAAAGGTGGCCAACAGCCGATTCAGCCACACGTCTCCGGCCTCGGGATTGAAATGTTCGACGCTGCCGCCCGGATAACCGATCTCGTAAGGACTCATGGTGGCGTCGCCGACCAGGATCAACTTGTAATCCTGGCTGAAGGTGCGAAGCACCGCCAGGGTCTCGGTCTTCTCGGTGTGGCGGCGGCGGTTATCCTTCCACAATCCCTCGTAGACCATGTTGTGAAAGTAGAAATATTCCAAGTGTTTGAACTCGCCGCGCGCCGCCGAGAACAGCTCCTCGCAAACCCGGACGTGATCGTCCATCGAGCCGCCCACGTCCAGAAACAGCAGCACTTTCACCGCGTTGTGCCGCTCCGGCACCATCTTCAGGTCCAGATAGCCCGCGTTGCGCGCCGTTGACCGGATAGTGTTGTCCAGGTCCAGTTCCTCGGCGGCGCCCTCGCGGGCAAACCGGCGCAGCCGTCGCAACGCGACCTTGATATTGCGGGTGCCCAGTTCGATGGTATCGTCCAGATTGCGGAACTCGCGGCGGTCCCACACTTTCACCGCCCGACGATGGCGCGACCCCTCCTGGCCAATGCGGATGCCTTCCGGGTTGTAACCGTAGGCCCCGAATGGCGACGTGCCGGCGGTGCCGATCCATTGGTTGCCGCCCTGGTGGCGGCCGTCCTGCTCGGCCATGCGCCGCGCGAAGGTTTCCATCAGCTTTTCCCAACCGCCCAGCGCCTCGATCCGTTTCTTGTCTTCCTCGCTCAGGGTCAATTCCGCCAGTTTGCGTAGCCACTCCAGCGGCACCGTGGCCCCGATCATCTCGTCGAACCACGTTTCCAGCCCCTTGAAGTGGCTGCCGAACACCTGATCGAAGCGGTCGTAGTGGCGCTCGTCCTTCACCAGCGTCGCCCGCGCCAGGTAATAGAATTCCTCGACGCCGTGGGCGGTGACGCGCTGGTTCAGCGCTTCCAGCAGGGTCAGGAACTCGGTCAGCGTGACCGGCAGGCCGGCCTTGCGCAATTTGAAGAAGAAATCGGTCATCATTGGGGAATCCTCGCGCCCAACCCCTGTTGCGCTCGCCAGTCCTCAGTCCTTTTTGCGCCGGGACATGAACAACAGCCGCTCGAGCAGATGCACATCCTGCTCGTTCTTCAGCAGCGCCCCATACAAGGGTGGAATCAGCTTGCGCTGGTCGCCGCGCAGCGCCTCGGGCGGGATGTCCTCGGCCACTAGGAGCTTGATCCAGTCCAGCAGCTCCGAGGTGGACGGCCGTTTCTTCAGTCCCGGCACCTCGCGAATCTCGAAGAACGCCTCCAGCGCCTCGCTCAACAGTCGCTTTTTCAAATCCGGGTAATGCACTCGCACGATCCGCTCCATGGTCTCCTTGTCGGGGAAGCGGATGTAGTGGAAAAAGCAGCGGCGCAGGAAGGCATCCGGCAGTTCCTTCTCGTTGTTGCTGGTGATGATGATGACCGGTCGATGCCTGGCCCGGATCGTTTGCCGGGTCTCGTAGACGTGGAACTCCATCCGGTCGAGTTCGAGCAGCAGATCGTTGGGAAACTCGATGTCGGCCTTGTCGATCTCGTCGATCAACACCACCGGCTGCACGTCGTGGGTGAACGCCTCCCATAGCTTGCCCTTGACGATGTAGTTGCCGATGTCGTGGACCCGCGCGTCACCCAACTGCGAATCGCGCAACCGCGACACGGCGTCGTACTCGTACAGACCCTGCTGCGCCTTGGTGGTGGACTTGATGTGCCACTGAATGAACGGCCGGTTCAGAGCCAGGGCGACCTCCTCGGCCAGTTGGGTCTTGCCGGTGCCCGGTTCGCCCTTTACCAGCAACGGCCGGCCCAGGGTCACGGCGGCGTTCACCGCCATCATCAGATCGTCGGTGGCGACATAGCGATCGGTACCGCTAAAACGGGGAGGTGACATGGAACTGAGTCTCCTATATGCTTTTTGAGCATATCAAAGTGAAGATTTATTATATTTATGAATAAGTTTTTTTGATACCGTTGCTGGATTGGACACTCTAAACTTGACAATCATTCCAATCATTCACGGTGCGCGAGAGGAAACATCATGAAGGCGAATAACATCCTGGAAACCATCGGCAACACGCCTGCGGTCCGCATCAACCGGCTGTTCGCCGACCGCAAGGTCGAGGTCTGGATGAAGCTGGAGCGGGCCAATCCGGGCGGCAGCATCAAGGACCGTATTGGATTGTCCATGATCGAAGACGCCGAACAGCGCGGCATCCTCAATCCGGCCACCGTCATCGTCGAACCGACCTCCGGTAATACCGGCATCGCGCTGGCGATGGTGGCGGCGGTCAAGGGCTACCGCCTGATTCTGACCATGCCGGAATCCATGTCGCTGGAGCGGCGGCGCTATCTGGCGGCCCTGGGCGCGGAGCTGGTGTTGACACCCAAGGAAAAGGGGATGCCGGGCGCCATCGAGCAAGCCCAGGAACTGGTGCGGGACACGCCGAACGCCTGGATGCCGCAGCAGTTCGAGAATCCAGCGAACGTCGAGATTCACCGCCGCGCTACCGCCCAGGAAATCCTGAACGATTTCCCCGAAGGGCTGGATTATCTGGTCACTGGCGTCGGCACCGGTGGCCACATCACCGCCTGCGCCGAGGTGTTGAAGGAGAAGTTTCCCAAGCTGAAGGTATTCGCGGTCGAACCCACCGCCTCGCCGGTGCTGAGCGGCGGCCAGCGCGGCCCGCATCCGATTCAGGGCATCGGCGCCGGTTTCGTGCCAGCAGTCATGAATGTGGCCATTCTTGATGGCATCGTACAGGTCGCCCACGAGGATGCGTTCAAGTTTGCGGTGCGCTGCGTTAAGGAAGAGGGCATCTTCATCGGCATTTCCTCCGGCGCGTCGTTGGCCGCCGTTTCCCAAAAATTGCCGGAAATCGCTGACGGCAGCCGGGTACTGACCTTCTGCTACGACACCGGCGAGCGCTATCTGTCGGTGGCGGGGCTGTTCGACTGAAGCTCGGGCCCCCGGCACTATCGCGCTACCCCCTTTGCAGGGGGCGCGAACGAAGCGAGCGGGGGCTCTGCTCACCCCTTGGCCAGATGGGCGCTGATAAACTCGTATTCCGCCTGAGTACTCTTCTCGGCGTCGCCACCGACGAAATCGGCCAGCTTGCCGCCGATTAGCGGAATCCCGCATTTGACTTCCAGTTGCACGTCGTTGACGCAGCCACCGCCCTGCGTTCGTATTTCCATGGCGCCCTTGATATTGACCGGAACGCCCGAGATATCAATCTCGAACTGGCAGCGATAGGGGCCGCCGGTTTTCCCCTCCCACTTTTCACTCTGAGCGATGGTGTTCCAGGGATTGAGGAACTTCTTCAGCAGCGCCGGCACGTCGGCCGGTACTTCTCGCTTGACTTTGACGGTATAGCGACCCTCGCTCCCGGCGCATTCCAGCACCTCGACGTTGCGCGCCCCGATGCCTTCATACTTGACCTTCATGAAATCCGGATCGTGAAACAGGCCGAAAACCGTATCCACATCCTTGGCATACTGATGCAAGGCTTTAATCTTCATGCGCTCTCCTCATTGTGGTGAATTGGAAACCGTCTCATGCCGCCAACCGCAACCGTACTGCCCGCCGAATGGGCGCCCCAGGACGCCATCCTGTTAACCTGGCCCCACGCCGACAGCGACTGGGGACCCTCGCTGGACCAAGCCGACCGCGCGTTCGCCGCGCTGACCGCCGTCATCAGCCGTCATGAAATCGTGGTCATCAACTGCCACGACCCCAAGCATAGCCAGCACGTGCGCGCTTTGCTGACCACCGCCGGCGCCAACCTGGAGCGTTGCCGTCGTTACATCGTACCCTCCAACGATGCCTGGGCGCGCGATCATGGTCCGATCACGGTCTACCGCGACGGTCGTCCAGTGCTGCTGGACTTCCGCTTCAACGGCTGGGGCGGCAAATATCCCTCTGATCTCGACGACCGAATCACGGCCCGATTGCACTCGCTGGGTGCATTCGGCGCGACTTCGTGCGAATCGGTGGACCTCATTCTGGAAGGTGGCAGCATCGAAACCGACGGCCAGGGCACCCTGTTGACCACCACCCAATGCCTGTTGAATCCCAACCGCAACGGCCTGGCCCAGGTCAGTCTGGAACAGCGGCTGCGGAATACGATGGGGGTAAACCGCTTTTTGTGGCTGCGGCATGGCCACTTGGCCGGCGATGATACCGACAGCCACATCGACACGCTGGCACGTTTTAGCGATTCGGGCACGATTCTCTATCAGGGCTGCGCCGACCCCGCCGATTTTCACTACGAACCGTTGCAGGCGATGGCGGAGGAGCTACAGGAGTTTCGCACGGCGAACGGGGAGCCGTATCGCCTGATCGAATTGCCGCTGCCCGCCGCCCGCTACGACGAGGCGGGTGCTCGCTTGCCCGCTGGTTACGCCAACTTCCTGATTCTGAACGGTGCGGTGCTGGTGCCGACCTATGACGATCCGATGGACAGGGTGGCGCTAGAACGGCTGGAAGACTGCTTTCCAGAACGGGAAATCATCGGCATCCCTGGCGCGATCCTGATCCGCCAATACGGCAGCCTGCATTGTGTGACCATGCAGTTGCCAGCGGGAGTCGTTATCCCCCACGCTATCCCGGCATGAACTCCTGTAACAGATCATTCAAAAATCGCAACCCCAGCTCGGTCGGCTGCAAGCGTTCGCAGTTCGCCACCATCAACCCGCGTTCCCGCACCCGACTCAGGGTTGGCTCCAGCGCGACCAGCGGCAAACCCGTCCGCTCCTCAAACAGGGCCGCCGGCACCCCCTCCACCAGCCGCAGCGCGTTCATCAGGAACTCCACCGGTAAATCGTCCATGGGGATCGGCGCGTCGCCGCCGACGTCGGCCAGCGCTCCCGCCGCCGCCAGATAATCACGCGGATGCTTAAGCTTCCACCGCCGGTGAATCCGTCCAGCGGCGGGGTCGGTTAACTTGCCGTGCGCACCAGCGCCGATGCCCAGATAGTCGCCAAATTCCCAGTAATTCAGGTTGTGCCGACAGCGCCGGTTTTCGCGGGCGCAGGCCGATACTTCGTACTGTCGATAACCGCGCCAGGCCAGTTCCGCCTGGGCGCGTTGCTGGATAGCGTCGATAGTCTCGTCGTCCGGCAAGGTCGGTGGCGACTGGTGGAACCGGGTATTCGGTTCAATGGTGAGTTGGTAATAGGAGAGATGGGCCGGTTGCAGGGCTATGGCGTTAGCGATGTCGGCCAGCGCCTGCTCGACCGTTTGCCCCGGCAGGCCAAACATCAAGTCCAGATTGAAATTGTCCAGTTCGGCGGCGTGGGCGGCTTCGGCGGCAGCGAACCCCGCGCGGCGGTCGTGAATCCGCCCCAACCGTTGCAAGTGCTCGTCGTTGAAGCTCTGCACGCCGATGGACAGCCGGTTGACGCCGATTTCCCGGAATTCGGCGAATTTCTCCCGCTCCACCGCACCCGGATTGGCCTCCAGGGTGATCTCGGTATCGGGACGCAGCGGCAACCGGGCGCGCAAGCCCGCCAGCAGTCGATCCAGCGCCTGGACGGAAAACAGGCTGGGCGTGCCGCCACCGACGAACACGCTTTCGATCCGCCGCCCCCACACGCGCGCTAAATCCTGCTCCAGATCCGCCAGCAGCGCGTCCACGTAAGCCTGTTCCGGGACCGGCCCGCGCGCTTGGTGGGAATTGAAGTCGCAGTACGGGCACTTGCGCGCGCACCAGGGGATATGAACATACAGCGCCAGCGGGATGGGTGCGGTAAAAACCGGCATGGCGAACCTTTCAACCCCCTGCCAGCGGCACAGGGTACAACGCCAGCCGTTGCGCCAACCGGGCCAATGCCTGACCGCGATGGCTCAGGCGATTTTTATCCGCCGGCTCCAGTTCGGCGGCGGTGCGCTGTTCACCGGGAACGAAAAAGACCGGATCGTAGCCGAACCCGTTCGCGCCGCGCGGCTCGGTCAAAATGACGCCCTCCCAGCTTCGCTGGCAGATCAACGGCGTCGGGTCGGCGGGATGATGCAGCAGCGCCAGCACGCAGATAAACCGGGCGACGCGCCGTTCCGTCGGTACGCCGCGCAGTTCGAACAGCAACTTGCTGATATTGGCGCGGTCGTCGGCGCCGGGACCGGCGTAACGGGCCGAACGGATGCCCGGCGCACCGCCCAGCGCGTCCACCACCAGGCCGGAATCGTCGGCCAGCGCCGGCAGGCCGGCATGCGATGCGGCGTTACGCGCCTTGAGCAGCGCGTTTTCGACGAAGGTGAGTCCCGTTTCCTCTACTTCCGGCACGCCGAACGCCGACTGTAGCACGATATCCACCTTCGATTCCGCCAACACGGCAGCGAATTCCCGGACCTTGCCCGGATTGTTGCTCGCCAGGACGATGCGCACGGCTTCAGCCCGGCAGGCCCAGTGTTTCCCGCTGCTTGCGCAACAGGTGCTCGATGCCGCCGCGCGCCAGGCCCAGCATCGCCTGCAATTCCTCCAGGCGGAAGGCATGACCCTCGGCGGTACCCTGAAGTTCGACGAACGCGCCGGCGTCGTTCATCACCACGTTCATGTCGGTTTCCGCCTCGGAATCCTCGACATAATCCAGATCCAGCACCGGCTCGCCCCGGTAGATACCGACCGAGATTGAAGCCACCTGCCCATGCAATGGATTCTTTTTGATCAGTTTGCGGCCGATCAGGTGGCGCACTGCGTCGGCCAGTGCCACGAAGCCGCCGGTGATGGCGGCGGTGCGGGTGCCGCCATCGGCCTGAATCACGTCGCAATCCACGGTGATAGTGCGCTCGCCCAGCGCCTCCAGTTCCACCACCGAACGCAACGCCCGTCCGATCAGCCGCTGGATTTCCATGGTCCGGCCTTCCTGGCGGCCGCGGCTGGCCTCGCGGCTGGAGCGGGTATGGGTGGCGCGCGGCAACATGCCGTATTCCGCCGTGACCCAACCGCGCCCCTTGCCCTTCAGGAACGGCGGCACCCGCTCCTCGACGCTGGCGGTGCAAATCACCCGGGTGTCGCCAAACTCGACCAGCACCGAGCCTTCGGCGTGCTTGGTGAATTGCCGGGTGATTCGGATCGTGCGCGGTTCGTCGGCGGCGCGGTGGCTGGGACGCATGGGCGGCTTCCTGTGGTCTGTCTGAACGTGGGAAAGAATGGGGGAGCGGCACTATACCAGAACCGGCCCAAGCCACGGGATTGCATCGCCACCGGTGAAAAATCGGTGGCGACGCGCGCGAGCGCCGCGAATCCGGCCTAAGATTAAAAACCACCGAAAAGAGGATCAATCCATGTTACGCAGCATGACCGCCTTCGCCCGCTGGGAGCAACCGAGCGCCTGGGGCACGATTACCTGGGAACTGCGGTCGGTCAATCACCGCTATTTGGAAACCACCCTCCGCCTGCCCGAAACGCTGCGGGGTCTGGAATCGCCGGCGCGCGAGCGCATCGGCGCGGCGCTCGGTCGCGGCAAGGTCGAGGGGACGCTCAAGCTGCAAACCTCGGGGACGACCGCGACCGCCATCACGCTGAATTTTCCCCTGGTCGAAAACCTGCTCGACGTGGCGGCCGAACTGGAACACCGGATGGGACCGGGCACCGGCCTGCGGCTGATCGACGTGCTGCGCTGGCCGGGCGTGGTCAACGAAACCGAACCGAATCTGGACGAAATCAGGGCGGCCATCCTCGGCGCGCTGGACGCGACGCTGGCGGAGCTGATCGCCACCCGGGAACGGGAAGGTCAGCGCACCGGTGAATTATTGTCGCAACGCTGCGAGGCCATGCGGATCCAGGTCGCGCGGGTGCGCGCCCGGCGGCCGGAGGTGTTGGCCCGCTGGCGCGACAAACTGTTGAGCCGGCTGGCGGACATTCCGGCGGAGGCCGATCCGGGCCGGCTGGAGCAGGAACTGGTGCTCATCGCTCAACGCCTGGACGTGGACGAGGAACTCGACCGGCTGGATACGCATCTCGATGAAATTCATGCGGTGTTCGAGCGCCCCGAACCGGTTGGTCGGCGGCTGGATTTTCTGATGCAGGAACTCAACCGCGAGGCTAATACCCTGTCTTCAAAATCCGCCGATGCCGACACCACTCGCGCCGCCGTCGAACTCAAGGTGTTGATCGAACAGATGCGCGAACAGATCCAGAACATCGAGTAGGTTTGCACACCCTACCCTGTCTCACTATTCAGAACCCCTGTTGATTTCGCCCCCTATCGATAGGGTCCGTTCCTCAACTCATCCCGCAAGCCATTGTTTTTTGTGGGATAGATTCAGCGTAGCGAAACTGATCGTCGTGTGAGGCAGGAGGGGCCTGAACGATTACCGTAGACGGTCTTGGCGAGCGATGGTATCGCTCTGGCCTGTTGGTCGGGCGTCATACCTGCTCTCTCGTCGGGAAGCCCTGCTCAACGCTCAGCAGTGGTACAATTAAGCATGCACAACACCAGGATAGTTAAAATGAATTTCAATGACTGTATAGGGTTGCGAGCCTAATGCAGGTTCAGATCCACCACGAACAGGCCATGAGCGATCACGACAAGATTTTCAACGCGGCGCGATTGCTGGAGCAGTTGCAGCGCTGCCAGGCGTTCCACGCCAATGGCGCCGTCGGGATCGAGCGGGAGCTGAGTCTGCTGCGCCGCTGGCAATCGGCGCGGCTGGCCCGGACCCACGCCGACCTGCTGCGCAGTCCGTTGTACCGCCCGGCGGCGGAGTTCTTTTTGGATGAACTGTACGGCGACCGGGATCTCAACCAAGTAGAGCGCGATCTGGCCCGCGTCGTGCCGATGATGGCCCGCATCCTCCCGGCGGCTGTGTTGCATACCACCGGACTGGCGCTGGAACTCAATGTCCTGTCGCACGAACTCGATGCCCGGATGACCCGGATCCTGATCGCGGAATTTGACCCGCACGAACTGAACGAGACCGCGTATGTTGCCGTCTACCGGCACTGCGCCAGTTACGAACAGCGTTACCGTCAGATCGATCTGACCGAGCAGTTGGGCCAGGATCTGCAGGCCATCGTACCCAAGCGCATCATCCATGCCGCCCTGAAGCTGGCCCGAACGCCAGCGCGGCTGGCCGGGCTGGGGGAACTGCACCAGTTTCTGGAAACCGGCTTTCACGCCTTCCAGCACATGGGTGTGGACGCGGGAACGTTCGTCACTACCATCATCGGCCGCGAACGCACCATGCTGGAGCGCATTCGCACCGGCCATCCGCGACCGCTGGAATTGGAGGGTATGGAGGATCGCTAGGCCAGGCGATGCTCCTGGAACACGTCGTCCAGGTAACGATGAATTTCCTGCTCCAGCCGGTGTTTCAGCGGCAGGAGCAAAAAGCCCACTCGCGCGTTGATCCGAACCTGGCCCGGTTCCAGGACGATGTGGCCGCTGACCCCGGAACGCTCGAAATGCAACGAATCGCCCTGCCAGTGATAGTGGATGTGGTAATGGTCGGCCAGTTGGGCGGCGAGGGTTTCTGCCGCCTGGCGAGACTGATCCAGGGTGAGGGGATGCGAGCGGTTAATCACGATATGGGACATGGACGTGGTGCCTCAGTGCCTCGGTGTCTTGGTTCACGGCGGCAAATCCGCCAGCGACCGCGCCAGTTGCAGATACCAGTCGTCGACCTCGCGCAGCGTGACAGTGCCCACCAGGTCCATGTGATCCCAGCCAGCCAGCGTGCCCCGGTGGTTCCAGACTCCGCGTTGCGGCGGGCCGTCGCCGGCCACGATCCGGTCGGGCGAATCCAGGGTCGGCCCGGCCATGGAGCGGGTATTGACCAAGCCATCATTTTCCCACCAACTGGCATCGATCACCACATGACCCGGCTCGTTGCGGGTGTAGGCGCCGATGAACACGGCGCTGGCCCAGAGCTGCGGCAGCATGGTCGGCAGTGGAATCTGATGGTCGAAGGGCCAGACCGGCGTGGTCGCCGCCGCGCCCCAGGAGAAATAATACACTCCAGGCCGCGCCGGAAATTGCCGGTTCAGTTCCCGCGCGCCGTCGGGGTTGAGGTCCCAGGCGCTGATGTCGCGCGATTGCCAAATTGGACTGTGTTCGACCCGGTGGAAATAGGTGGCGAGCGCTTCGCCCGGCACACGACGCAGTCCCCATTGGTCCAGCTTGAAGTCGTAGGGCAGCTCATCGGGCTGAACCCCGGTCAGGGCGGCGAAGCCGAGCAGCGAATTTCGGACCAAGGGCAGCAGGTGATCGATGCCAACCGCGAAGCTGGTCCCATCGTGGGGCGCCGCGAGGGTGGTGACGCTATGGACCCAGGAGTGGCCGCCCGCGAACAGCGGCGACCGGTCGGCGGCGGGCGTAGCGGCAATTTCCGCTGGCGCCCCCTGCTCCAGCAGTGCGGTCAGCACCCGGACGGTCTGGCCGCCCTGGCTGTGGCCGATCAGATGAATCCTGCGCACCCGCCCCTGGTCGTCCATCGTCCCCCACTCCGGATACAGGCCAGAAAAGATTCGACCATGGCGGGTGTGACCGTAAGCGGTGGCGTGGGCCTGGCCGTAGTCCACCGCGCCACCCTTGAGATAGGCGTACAGCTCGCAGGCCCGGTCCCAGTTGCTGGCGAACGGGCCGACCACGCCGGTATAGGTGCGGTGGCCAGCCCGGTCGAGCGTCTCCTGCAAATCGCCGAAGCCACCCCAGTATTTGAAACCCAACAACTCGTCCCGACCCCAGCCCATGAAGCCGTGAACCAGAACCAGCGGATAGTCGTTGCCGGCGCGGGCCAGGGCGGTCGCCAGCAACAGCGCCAGTAGAGATACGAGACGCGGCAGGTTCGGAAAGCGCATGAGGTGGTCTGAAATGGCCAAAATACAGCGAAGTTTAACGCCGCTGGACGGGAAATACCTTGATGGAATTGGCGTTCCTGTCGCACCTGCCTAAGGGTCAATGGCTTTGCGCGTAGCCATTACTGAGGTGGAGAGAGTACGCTGATGGTCGAGAAGCTGGCCTGTCCCACTGCCCAAGAAACCCACTTTACCTCCTCCGGGAGAGGAAGGAATATCGGCAATAGACGCACCTGAGTGGGTGCCATCGCCCCTGCTAGCACCCAGTCGGTTTCTCGGCCGTTACTCGCCAATCGCTGCCGAATTAGGAGGTAAGTAGTAATGGGGATGGACAAGGCCAGCCCTTTTAAGGTCATTTAGGCTGCTTTTGCGGCCGCCCGCTTTGCAGTTGCTGCTTTGAGAAGTTTAGCCGT